>NZ_DAIUCO010000137.1:0-13524 GCF_036846085.1 Noviherbaspirillum sp.
GGGGTCGAGAGCGTGAGTTGGCTCCCGCGAACAGCGGACATTCGGCAGTGAGCTGGCTAGGAGACGTGCAGCCCACTACCCCGGAGGACCGAAGTTCCCTCGATACCGGTCATTGTCGCGGCCGCGCTGCTTGGTGAACCGATGACAGCTTGGTGCCCGGCATCATGAAGCCGGATCAGATCCGCGACCGGCTCCAACCGCTGCAGAGCGGCTCTACGATCTGGCTGCTTCAGGCTGGTTGCAGCCACACAGGTTCGCCGACCGATCAACGGCTTTGACCTGGGTCGCCACGTTGCCCGCGCCCGCCGTCACCGTGGTGGTCGGTCCGCCCTTGATCGATCTGCTCTTCGATCAACCTGCCGCCACCGACGCCAATTTGGTGTTCGGGGCCAACTACATCGCCCCGCGCGACGATGTGACGTTGTGGGCCACATTGCCGCTGCCGGTCGACTCGATCAAATCCCCGGTTGCAGCTCCACACGCACTTCGCTCGTTTTGCCGGCCCGTTCCACTGACAAGATCACCACATCGCCGACCTTTCTGTCGTCTAGCTGCTCGAGCAGCTTAGCCACATCGTCCGTCGCCTTGCCATCAACACCGATGATGCGGTCGCCGGGCACGATGCCTTGCGGCGTGACTTCGACACCCGCGAGGCCGGCCTTGTGCGCTGCCGAACCAGGGGTAACACGCAGCACGAACACGCCCTTGCTTCCAGTCAGCGCCAGCAGGCGCTGATTGAGCTGTTCGTCCACCTCAATGCCCAGCGCCGGACGGATGTACTTACCGGTCTTGATGAGTTGCGGGACTACGCGCATGACGGTGTCCACCGGTACGGCGAAACCAATCCCGGCCGAGGCGCCGGAGGGGCTATAGATCGCCGTGTTGATGCCGATGAGCCTTCCTGCCGAATCGAGCAGCGGCCCACCGGAGTTGCCAGGGTTGATGGCGGCGTCGGTCTGGATCAGGTGATCGATGGCCGGGCCGCCCGCTTCTCCGGGTAACGAGCGGTCGAGCGCGGAGACGACACCAGTGGTGAGCGTCCAGTCCAGGCCGAAGGGGTTGCCGATAGCGAACACCTTCTGACCCACCTTGAGGTCGGCGCTGGTGCCGACCGGCACGGCCGGCGGGCGCTTGAAACCGACACCGATCTTGAGTACAGCGATGTCGTGCGCTGGGCTTGCCCCCACCAGCGCGGCCTGGTAGTCGCGGCCGTCGGCCAGTTTGACGGTGGCTTCGGACGCGCCCTGGATGACGTGGAAGTTGGTGACGACGTGGCCGGCGTCGTCCCAGATGAAACCCGAGCCTGTACCGCGCGGCACGGAGAACACGTTGCGCGTCCAGACATCGCGTACCAATTGCGCGGTGGTGATGTAGACGACCGAGGCGCGCGATTTTTCGAACAATTCGATGGTGGCTTTCTCGTCCGCCGCCAGGTCGCCGCGCGCCGTCACAGTGCGTTCTGCCGCCTCGCGCGGACTGAACCAGGCCTCGATGGCGGGCAGAAACTGCCACAGCAGCATGAGCGCGGCAATGCAGGCGGTGATGAAGAGCCAGCGACGGATAAAGTGGTCCTGTGGCGGGCGCGCGTACGGGTCGGGGTAGGCCATGAAAAGTCTCCTGTTGAGGGCAATCAGCGCCACAGTCCACTCGGGCGCCAGCGCGGGGGGCGCAGCGTCACAGCGGATTCCGGCAAGAAATGGATCTCGTGAAACGGCAACGCTGATGCTGGCCTGGGCGCCAACGTCAGCAGGCGTGAGATGCGCTCTTGCGTTGCCGGATGGGTGCGCAACCAGGAAGGCTCGGGATTGCCCCATCCCGGCCACAGCCAGGCACGCCAGGAGCGGCTGACCCGCTCGATTTTCGCCAGCGCAGACGCAAGCCCCTGCGGGTCGCCAGTCAGTTCCGCCGCGAGGCGGTCAGCGTCGAACTCACGCACGCGAGACAAGCCGAGCTGTGCGAGCAGGGCCAGCTGGGGCGAGGCGGCCAGTAGAAGCAGTCCAGGCCAATTGACCGCCACCGCGCCGGCCAGCAGTGCGGGCAAGCTGAACACAATAGCGATCTGTCCGACCATAGCCAGCAGGCTCGTGAGGCGACTGACGGAATCCGCCAGCCCCATGACACGCAGATCCTCATTAGCGATGTGCGCGACCTCGTGCGCGAGCACACCCGCCAGTTCGCGCGAACTCAGGTTGCGCAGCAGGCCATCGGTAAGGGCGATCGATGCATGCTGCTTCGAGCCGGTGGCGAAGGCGTTGACGACGGCACTTGGCACGTAGTGCGGCACCGGCGTGGCGGACAAACCGGCACGGGCGGACAGCTCGCGCAACAGGGCCCAAATCTCGGGGGCTTCGTGCGGGTACAAAGCCCGTGCGCGGTACAGGCGCAAGGTCAAGACGGATGCGGCTGCCGTTTCCAGCAACAGCGTGCCTGCAACTGCAAACAGCGTGAGCCACAGGCCGCTTTCCCCGAACAGCAGGCTTCCTGCGGCGGCTGCGATCCCGACCAGGGTCAGGATCAACAGCCCGGTCTGCAGGCGGTTGAGCCAGCGGTGTTGCAACAACGCCGCGCGCGGGTCATTGGGATGATGACGGATCATGCTCAGATGTCTCGGCGGCGCGGTCGTCGCGCTTGCGCAGCAGCCAGTAGGTCGCACCCAGAGCCAGCGTGGCGCCTGCCAGCGCGGCTATCTTTGCGGGGCTCGCCTCGGGGTCAAGGATCACGAACTTGCGCGCCAGCGCGATCAGGCCGATGAGTATCACGGTCTTGACCTGGATGATGCTGTCCCGACGCAGCGCCACGCGCACGATGGAATGCTTGAACTCCATCGCGATCAAGAGCGTCATGATCATGCCGAACACACTCTGGAATACCTTGTGATCCAGGGGATTGAAGGCATCGAGGACCAGCGGCGTGAAGACGATGGCGATGAGCTGGAACAGCGACACCACGATGATGACGGCAATTACCGCCGACAGAACGAGGGCAACAACCTGCTCGAAGCGCTCGTAAACCGTCATCAACCGCCACTGGGAGCGCATCTCGTCAAGGGCCATGTGGCCAGATTCTTTATGCATAAGCGTTGCTCTCTCTTTCAATGAAACGTTCATGGAACTGGGAGTCCGAGAAGACGACTCGATTGCACCTGAATCATCGGGGCAATTGCAAAGCCACCCAGCGCATAATGTCCTGCGCGCCCGTGGCGCCGCCGATGGGTGGATCAGCCTCTTGCACGTCAACCCTTTGTCCCATGCATGGCATCAATCCGGCTTCTGGTCTGGCGGCAGCAATCCCACCAGATCCGCCTGCAAATGTTGCAACTTGTCGATGCCAGCCCTCAATGCCTCGACACGGCCGGCATTTTTCATTTCACTCAGGGTGTGCGCTAACTGCTGGATGCTCTGATGCAGGACATCGACCTGATCATCAGGATCCTTGCCGAAGAACGTAGGGCGGCCACTTTGATCCCGCCAGTATTGGAGTGCCTCGGGTTGAGGCGGCACTTGGGTCTTACCTGACAGATAGTCGATCATCTGGGAAATCCAGACCCGGTGGTCGGCGTATGTGAACGGCACGGGCAGCGCGGAGCGACTGTCAGGTTTGAATCCCTTCCAGGATAAGGGTACCTGCCAGGTGTGTAGCCATTGCTCGAATTCATGCGCCGGCATCGGATGCCCGATGGCATAACCCTGGCCCCACTCGCATCCCATACGCAGCAGCATTTCACCATGCTGAATGGATTCGACTCCCTCCGCGATGCAGTTCCTGCCAAACGACCTTGCCAGTGCCAGTAGCGCATCCAGGATGGCGATATCGTCCGGATCCTCGAGCATGTCGCGTATAAAACCTTGGTCGATCTTGAGCAGGTGCGCGGGCAGGCGCTTCATATAGGTCAGCGATGAATAGCCGCTGCCGAAATCGTCGAGGGCAAAACGCAATCCCATCCTCTCGCACAGCGCCATCAACTGAGACACTTGAACGAAGTCCTCCACGGCGCTGGTTTCGAGGATTTCCAGTTCAAGGTCTTGCGGCTGGGCGCCGGGATGTCGTGACAACATACCCCGTAGATGCATGATGAAGTCCGGTTGCAGCAAGTGCCGCGCACCGATATTCACGCTGATCGGGACATGAAGGCCGGCCTTGCGCCAAACTTCGATCTGGGTCAGCGCAGCCTCGATGGTCCATTTCCCCACGTCAATCCCGAGCGGATGGTTCTCAATGATGGGTATGAAGGAGGCAGGAGATAACAACCCACGCGTCGGATGTTGCCAGCGGATCAAGGCTTCGGCGCCCAGCACCTCACCGGTGCGCATGTTGACCTTAGGTTGAAAATAAAGCAGAAACTGCCCATTGGCAAGTGCATTCTCTATGCTGTCAAATCCTTCGTGACGGGTGCGCAGCGTACGATCCTTCTCCGTATCGAAAACGTGATATCGATTCTTGCCGGCTTGCTTGGCACGATACATAGCCTGATCTGTCTGCCGCAGCAGTTGGTCGGCGTCGATATCTTCGCCTTGCGGGTAGTAGCTCACACCGATACTCGCGCTCACCTCGCACAGTGCGTCACCAAACGGTACGGGCTGTGCAGCCACCTCGATCAGGCGATCGAGAATCGGTACGCTGATGGAAATATCCGGCAGGTCGACCAGAATAGCGACAAACTCATCACCACCAAGACGGGCCAAGGTATCGTCTTCGCGCAACACCTGCGTCATACGCCTAGACAGGACGGAAAGCATTTTGTCGCCGACTCCGTGGCCGTGCTGGTCGTTGACCTTCTTGAATCCATCCAGATCGATGAAGACAACCGCCAGGTGCATGCCACGCCGACGTGTCTGACGAATGGCCTGCTTAAGGCGGTCTCCAAGCAATAGTCGATTGGGCAAGCCGGTGAGCAGGTCGTAATGAGCAACGCGTTCAAGCTGTTGCTGGTTCTCCTTCAGCGCTGTGATGTCGGAAAACATGGCTGCGTAATGCTCGATATTGCCCCGCATATCCGGGACTGCACTGATCGTCAGCAGCGCGGCAAACTGACTGCCGTTCTTGCGTCGGCACCAGAGCTCTCCGTGCCAATAGTCGTGCTCACGCAGAGCCTGCCAAACGGTCTGATAGAACTCATCGTCATAGCGATCGGACTCGAGCAGACGAGGTGTCTGACCCATTACTTCCTCCCGCGCATAACCAGTGATCACGGAAAACGCCCGATTGACGTTGACAATGTGGCCTTGAGCGTCCGTAACGAGGATGCCCTCTCCTGCGTGCTCAAAGACTTTAGCCGCAAGGCGAAGCTCTTCCGAGGATCTTCTGCGTGAGGTGACATCATGGATATAGCCGTGCCAGAGGATGCTCCCATCAGGCATGGCTTCAGGCGACGCCTCGCCTTCGACCCAGATCTCCCGACCGTCTGGAAACTGCACTCGGTACTCGTCATGCCAAAGCGCGAGTGACTGCCCCGACGCCTGTATGGTTTCATGCACACGGTCGCGGTCTTCAGGATGGAGCGCAGCGAACGCAGGAGTGGCATCTTCAACAACATCCTCCGGTGCAACCCCGTATATTTCCTGTATCCTCGCGCTGGCATAAGGGAAGTGCGAGCTGCCGTCCGGACGAAGACGGTATTGGTAAAGCATACCGGGAACGTGGCTGGCCAACTCTTCTCGCTGTCGGCGCATAGAGTTCAGCGCCTGCTCGACCCTCTTGAGATCGGTGATGTCCTCTACCGTCCCGTCTGCCGCTCTGGGCCGACCAGAGGCGTCGCCCTTGAATGTTGCCCGCAGGTGTATCCAGCGAACCTGCCCTCCGCTGACGATGCGATACCGCAGATCAAGGGACTTTCCGCACATGGCAGCATCCCATGCCCTATCGAAGAGGGGGCGGTCTTCAGGGTGAATGCACTTCAGGAATCGCTCGAAGGCTATTGGCGCACCAACATCCAGGCCGAGCACGCGGCAGGCTTCATCGGAGCAAGTGAGGAGTTGCGAGCCAAGATCGAGATGCCAACTGCCAAAATGGGCATTCTGGTTAATCTGGCCACAGTGTCGGGCTGAGATTTGAGGAGTCTCGTTCAAAGGTGACGCTCATTATGGGTGAAACAGAGGTTCCAAAGTTTCTGCAACTGGGAACGCATTTCGTCAAAGACTGTGTGGTTGGGGTCGCTATGCATCGCGGCTACGCACTTTCTTCAAGGATCGAACAACTGATAAGCAGGTTGGTTCGCGCCGGGTCATTACGGCAAGCGGGATGTCACCCAGCGCATTATGTCCTGCGCTCCCATGGCGCCCGCCTGACGTGCAACCTCATGTCCCCCTCGGAACAAAATCAGGGTTGGAATGCTGCGAATACCGAACTGGGCGGCCAGGTAAGGCTCGGCCTCGGTATTTACCTTGGCCAACCTCACCTTGGGTTCAAGCAGGGAGGCTGCCTCCTCGAACTGCGGCGCCATCATCTTGCACGGTCCGCACCACGGCGCCCAAAAGTCAACCAGCAGCGGCAGGTCACTGCGCTCCAGATGACGGGCGAAGGTCGCTGTGGTCAGATCAATGGGTTCTCCGGTGAACAGCGGGTGCTGGCACCGCCCGCAATTGGGCTTCTCTGCCAACTTGTTGGCTGGCACGCGATTGATGGATTGGCAGTGTGGGCAGACGATATGAATGCCGTCACTCATGAGGTGGCTCCTTGGGACACAGAGGAAGTAATGGCTCCGGCAGTTGGGCCGTTGTGACATGGGGATTCGAGCTGTAGCCCTTGCGTCAGTTGCCGGATGCTGTATTCATCCAGCGTTTCCCGTGCGAGCAGTTCGCGCGCGCACCGTTCCAGCACTTCTCGGTTAATTTCGAGAATTCGGTATGCACGATCAAACACACCCATCACGATGTCACGGATGGCTTGGTCGATGCGTGTCTGAGTCGATTCGGCTACCCGGCAGCCACCCTGTACCAGTTCAGGCGCATCAAGAAAACGCGGCCTCTGTGCCTCAAAAGCAACGTACCCCAAGCCCTCATCCATGCCGAAGCGCGTAATCATGTCGCGGGCGATGTCGGTGGCCCGCGCGAGATCGTCTGAAGCCCCTGTGGACAGCTCGCCAAACACGAGCTTCTCAGCCGCGCGCCCTCCCAGGAGCACGGCGATCTTGTGCTCCAGGTCGGCACGTGTCATCAGAAATCGGTCTTCGGTGGGCCGCTGCAGGGTGTAGCCGAGTGCACCGATGCCACGCGGAACGATTGAAATCTTGTGTACCGGATCGGTGCCGGGCAGCGCAAGCGCCACCAGCGCATGCCCCATCTCGTGATAGGCCACGGTTTCCCGCTCCTTCGGATTGAGCACACGGTTCTTCCTTTCCAGGCCGGCCACGATGCGCTCGATGGCGGCGGTGAAGTCTTGCAGTTCCACAGCCTGCGCCTTGCGCCGCGTCGCGTTCAGCGCTGCTTCGTTCACGAGATTGGCCAGATCAGCGCCGGAAAAGCCGGTCGTCAACGCCGCGACTTGTTCGAGATCGACATCACTGGCCAGGGTAACCTTCTTGACGTGCACCTTCAGGATATCGAGACGGCCTTTCTTATCGGGACGGTCCACCAGCACCTGGCGGTCGAAGCGACCGGCGCGCAAAAGCGCCTGATCGAGAATTTCAGGCCGGTTGGTGGCGGCGAGAATGATGAGCCCCACTGAACTGTCGAAACCATCCATCTCGGTCAGGAGCTGGTTGAGTGTTTGCTCGCGCTCGTCGTGGCCGCTGATGGGGCCTCCGACGCCGCGCGCACGGCCCAGCGCGTCGAGTTCGTCGATGAAGATGATGGCCGGCGCCTGCGCGCGGGCCTGCTCGAACAGGTCGCGCACGCGCGCCGCCCCCACGCCGACGAACATCTCGACGAACTCCGAGCCGGAGATGGAAAAGAATGGCACCCCGGCTTCGCCCGCGACGGCTTTGGCGAGCAAGGTCTTGCCGGTGCCGGGTGGCCCTACCAGCAGCACACCTTTCGGGATGCGCGCGCCGAGGCGGCCGTAATCCTGCGGGTTCTTCAGGAAGTCGACGATTTCGACCAGCTCGGCCTTGGCCTCATCGACACCCGCGACATCGGCAAAGGTGACGCCGGTGTTCTTCTCCATGAACACCTTGGCGCGGCTCTTGCCGATGCTCAGGAAGCCGCCCATGCCCTGCTTCTCGGCGAAGCGGCGGAACAGGAAGAACCAGACGCCGAAGAAGGCCACCGCCGGCAGAATCCAGGAGAGCACATCACGTAGCCAGGTGCTTTCCACCACCCGCGCGTAAGGCACGTCGTACTTGGACAGCCGCTCGGCCAGGTCGGGTTCGACGCGAGTGGCCACGATGGTGGTCTTGCCCCGGCTGTCCGGCGATTTCATGCGCCCGGTGACCGTGCGGTCCGACACCAGCACTTCGGCGACGCGCCCCTCGGCCAGTGCCTTCTCGAATTCGCTGTAGGGCACGGGCTCGACGGTCTTGGCCGCCTGCCAGTAGTTCTGCAGCGTCAGCAGCAACAGGCCGGCGACGATCCAGTAGCCAATGTTCCATTGATCTTTCTTTTCCATGGGCAATGTTCCTCGCAAGTCGTGCCGCTAGAGAATGGGGGTGAACAGACGGGCCACCCCGTCGCGCAAGCGGATGGCCAGCGGGCGGGCCCGCAACGCCATGGCCGATATCTCGTTCGATGCATCACGGGCGGCATCAAAAAGGGATTCCAGCCGCGTAGACAACGCGGTGTCGTACACCTCCACATTGAACTCGAAGTTGAGGCGCAGGCTGCGCGCATCCCAATTGGCCGAACCCAGGCAGCACCACGCTCCGTCTACCAGCATCAGCTTGCTGTGGTCGAACGGGCCCGGCCGTTCGAAGATGCGTACACCGTGCTCCAGCACCTGCCAGTAGAGGGCGCGCGCGGCCCATTGCACCGTGGGATGGTCGCCGTTTGCGGGCGTCAGCACCTCGACGCGCACGCCGCGCAACGCGGCCGTGCTCAGCGCCGCGATCATCGGCTGATCGGGCACGAAATACGGTGTCCAGATGCGCACCGAATGCTTCGCGGCGCTCAAAGCGCCCATGAAGGTCCAGCGCATCCGGTCCAGGGCCTCATCGGGGCCGGCCTCGATACCGCGCGCCCACGAGATTCCTTGCTCATCAGCCGTTACGGGCGGTTCGCCCCAGTAACCCTTGCTGAGCCGCTCGCCCGTGGTATCGCACCAATCGTCGGTGAAGCACCGCATCAGATGCGCAACCACCGGCCCGCGCAGACGAAAGTGCAAATCGTGACAGGCCTGGCCCGGCGCATCGGGCCGCCAATACGGGCTGAAGATGTTCATGCCGCCGGTGAAACCCGTCTCGCCATCGATCACCAGCAGCTTGCGGTGATTGCGCAGATGCGCGGCATGCAGGCGCGCGGGAATCAACGTCGGGTTGAACGTCGCCGCCGGAACGCCGGCGCGCTGCAAGGCGCGGTAGGCGCTGCGGGGCGTCCAGCGGGCATACACGTCGTCGATCAGCACCCGCACTTGCACGCCGCGCTCATGAGCCCGGCGCAGCGCATCGACGAACTGCGCCCCGATGCCTTGGCTGTCGAAGATGTACGAGGCCAAGGCGACGCTGTACCGCGCCGATTCGATGGCGGCGAGCATGGGCGGGTAGGCCTGCTCGCCATCGACAAGCGGCTCGATGCGGTTGCCGCCGGTCAGCGACTGGCCGGTGGCACGTCCCACCAGGTGGGCCAGACCGGCAAGCGGCGGCGATACAGCCTCGGGCATCGTGGGCGAGAGGTCCTGCCGAACAGCAGGATCTGCCCCCGGGAAGAGCCGCCGCGCCCGCCGCTGGTAACGGTTGATGCCGAACAGCCCATACAGCAGCGAACCGCCCAGCGGCAACAAGGCGATCAGCAGTACCCACAGCGTGGCCGATCGAGGGTCACGCTTGTAGATGACCGCGTGCCCCGCCGTGGGGACAGCGACCGCCAGCGACACGAGGGTGGCTGCCCATGTCAGCCCGTTGGGGTCGGACACGACAGCCTCCCATCGCTCAAGATTCGCCGCCCGCCGGCTTCTTCTTGCGCGCAGGCTTGCTCTCGTCGCTAGGCGGCGTCTCGGCCACGTTCGCGGCATCGGGCTTTTCAGGCTCGACCGGCTTCACTGGTGGCTCCTTACGCTCGAAAACCACCCGCTCGGCCTTGTCATCCCAGCGAGCGCTGGCGTGATCGCCCTTGCCGATACTGCCACCCAGCATCTCGCGCGCCAGCGCGGTCTCCAGCTCGCTGCGAATCAGCCGCTTGAGCTCACGCGCGCCGAACTCGGGCTTGTAGCCTTCCTCCGCGAAGTGATCGATCAAGGTCTGATCGAAGGTCAGCGTCACGCCTTGGCTGGCGGCGTTGCGGGCCACACGATCGAGCTGCAGGCCGACGATATGGCGGATCTCTTCCTTGCCCAGCGCGTGGAAGACGATGATTTCGTCGATGCGGTTGAGGAACTCGGGGCGGAAGTGTCCGCGCAGCACGTCCATCACCTCGGCCTTGGTCTTCTCGTATTCCTCGCCGGCGGCGCCGCGGGCCTTCAGCCGACGCTGGATGATGTCCGAGCCCAAGTTCGAGGTGGCGATGATGATGGTATTGGTGAAATCCACCACCCGGCCCTTGCCGTCGGTGAGCCGCCCGTCATCGAATACCTGCAGCAGGATGTTGTAGACGTCGGGGTGCGCTTTTTCGATCTCATCGAGCAACAACACGCTGTAGGGTTTGCGCCGCACTTTCTCGGTGAGCTGCCCCCCCTCGTCATAGCCCACATAGCCCGGAGGCGCGCCCACCAGGCGTGCCACGGTATGGCGTTCACCGTACTCGGACATGTCGATGCGCAGCAGCGCACCTTCATCGCCATAGATCGACTCGGCCAGCGCCTTGGCGAGTTCGGTCTTGCCCACGCCGGTCGGTCCGAGGAACAGGAAAGTAGCAACCGGCTTGCTGCCCTCGCGCAGCCCCGCCCGCGACAACCGGACGGCATCGGCCACCGCGCGCACCGCTTCGTCCTGGCCCACCAGGCGCTCGTGCAGCCGCTGCTCCAGATGCAGCAGCTTCTCGCGTTCTTCCACCGTCAGCTCGTTGACCGGAATGCCGGTCAGGCGCGAGACGATCTGCGCGACATGCTCGGCTTTGACTTCGGCGCTGCCCGAGGCGCGCTCGCGTTCCCATTCCTCGACAAGCTTCTTGAGTTCAGTCTCCTTGGCCTCGATGCGCTTGCCCAGCTCGGCGGCCTTGTCGTACTGCTTGCGCGAGGCAACATAGTCCTGCTCACGCCGCAGCTGGTGCAGTTCGGACTCCAGCTCTTGCACCGCCACCGGGCGGGCCGTGGCCGACAGCTTCACGCGTGCGGCCGCCTGGTCGAGCAGGTCGATGGCCTTGTCAGGCAAAAAGCGCGCGGTGATGTAGCGGTCCGACAACTCGGCGGCGGCGATGATCGCATCCTCGGTGATGCTGACCTTGTGGTGCGCCTCGAAGGTGTCGCGCAGGCCGCGCAGGATCATCATGGTCTGCGCTACCGTCGGCTCGGGCACCATCACCGGCTGGAAGCGACGCTCCAGCGCGGCGTCCTTCTCGATGTACTTCTGATACTCGTTGAGCGTGGTGGCGCCGATCAGGTTCAGTTCGCCGCGCGCCATCATCGGCTTGAACACGTTGGCCACGTCCAGCCCGCCTTCGCCGCCACCCTGGCCTGCACCGACGATGGTGTGCACCTCGTCGATGAAGAGAATCAGCTCACCCTGGTGCTCGGTCACTTCCTTGAGCACCTTCTGCACGCGCTCCTCGAACTCGCCGCGGTACTTGGCGCCTGCCACCATGGCGTTGATGTTGAGTTCGACCAGACGCTTGTCGCGCAGCGTCTCGGGCACTTCGCCGGCGACCATCCGCTGCGCCAGTCCTTCGACAATGGCGGTCTTGCCGACGCCGGGCTCACCGATCAACACCGGGTTGTTTTTCTTGCGCCGGGCCAGCACCTCGATGGTGGTCTCGATCTCCTGCGCACGGCCGATGACTGGATCGAGTTTGCCCTCGCGCGCCATCTTGGTGAGGTCGCGCGAGTATTTATCCAGCTCGGGCGTGTTGGTCGGCGTCTCGGCGCGGCCATCCTCGGCCCCTTTGCCGACCACCTTGCTTACCTGCTGGCGCAGCGCTTGCGGCGTGAGGCCGTAACGGCGCAGCAGGTTGGCCGCCAAACCTTCGCCTTCCTCGGCGAGCCCGATCAGGAAATGCTCCGGCCCGACATAAGAGTGGCCGAGTTCGTTGGATGCCACGAAAGCACGGCTGAGCGCGTCCTTGACCCGGGGCGACACGCCGATCTCGCCCTCGAACGGCTTGTCGCCGCGCTTGGCTTCGGATTCGATCTGTCGCTTGAGGTCATCGACCTTGATCTTGAATTGCCCCAGGATGGTCTTCACCACGTCGCTGTCGGCGAGCGCCAACAGCAGGTGTTCGGTATCGACTTCGGGGCGGCCAAATTCGGCGGCATGTTTGGCGGCCTCCTGCAACAAAGCCTCGGACTGTTCGCTGATGCGGCTGGCGAGCCCACTGCCGCGCCGGCGCGTTGTACCCGTAGCAGCCGGGGCGGGTTCGCCGAACGAGGCATCGACCACCTCGTCGGTATCGGCCGCCATGGACGGCGAATCGTCACCGATGCGGAAGAAGTCGCTGCCGAGGAAGTCTTCGAACAAGCCGCTGCGCGAGCCAAACAAGGCTTCCAGCGGCGAGACGGTGCGCTTTTGCTGGCGCACCAGTTGGCTATAGTGATCGTCACACAACAGCATGGTGCTGTGACGACCATTGAGATTGGCTTCCACCCGCACCGTGGCGGGCTGGCCGCAGACTTGGCATTGTTTTCTGGCCATGCTCATGCTCCTGTAAAGATTGATTTGATGAGACGCCGCCGATCACGGCGCCTCATCCTTTTGTGGTTTTGAGAAAAGCGAGCCGACCAGCGTCAGCCGTTGATCGGGATCGAGCGGCCCTGCTTGGGCGCACTGGCCTCGCGCTTTTCCATCGTGATCGTGAGCACGCCGTTCTTGAAAGCGGCCTTGATCGTGTCCTGGTTGGCATCGGCCGGCAGGTTCAGAGCGCGCTGAAAGCTGCCGTAGGAGCGCTCCACCCGGTGGAAACCGCCGTCTTTCGTTTCCTGCTCCTGACGCTTTTCACCGCGCACCAGCAGCACGTCGTTGTCGAGCGTGATCTGGATGTCTTTTTCCTCGACGCCGGGTACTTCCAGGGCGATCTTGTACTGCTTGTCGGTCTCCTGGATGTCCAGCGCCGGCTTCAGCAGGCCCGGCCAGTCCGACGGCCAGCGTGGCATGGCCAGCGTCGGGAAACCGAAGCCTCGAAACGTGTCGTCGAACAGGCGGTCGATCTCGCGGTGCAATTGCAAGATGGGACTGACGGGCCCACCCGCCACCGGCAGGTCATTGCGCTGCACCGGCAGCGAGGCAGGAGCCTGTCAGAAATTTTGTGTGTGAGGCATAGCATGTCGACAAGGAGCATGAATGCCACGCAAGAC
>NZ_DAIUCO010000138.1:0-13496 GCF_036846085.1 Noviherbaspirillum sp.
CCCCACCACTCCCCCAACCAACGTCCCATTAATCCGGATATATTGCAAATCCTTCCCCACATGCAGCTCCAGCTTGCGCGATATCGTCTCCGCATCCCATTTCCGAATCACCCGCGCCACCAGGTCCGCGATCATTTCCCGCCGTTCCACGATCGCGTCCACCGCGAATTCCCGAATCCATCGATTCAGCTTCACCTGCACCATCTCGTCGCGCAATAGCTCGGTACCGAAGGCAAGCAAGGCCTGCTCGAGCTTGACCGCCATCTGTGAATCCTCCGCCATCGCATCCGCTTCGAGACGTGCCTTCAAATCATGCCAGACCTGGACCGAATAATTACGGAACAGCGGATGCCCGGCGACGTCCATCACGATGGCGTCGATCTTCTCTCCGTACTCCGGCGATGTTTTGAGCTGCTCGATGAGTTCGTCGGTGGATTTCTGAAAGCGCGCGCGCCATTCGCTGTCGTCTTCCTTCATCTCCGCCAGCGTGCTTTGCAATGCATCGAGCAGGCGTTCATACAGCTTCTGATCAATCGCCTTCGGCATCCAGCGCGGGCTGCTTTCGTGGATCTTCCAGCGGATATAGGGCTTGTTGTTGTCCAGCGCGCGTGCGGCCATGCCGATCAGATGGTCGAACAGCTTTTGATGATGCCGGTTGGCGACCAGCATGGAAATGACCTCGGCCAGGATGGGCGCGAAGCGGGTGTTCTGCATTGCCGAGGCAATGCGGCTTTGCATGAAGTGGCGTACGTCGTCATCCTCCACCACTTTCAACAATGTGGGAATGCTGCGTACGATCTGGCGGGATACCGCCCGGCTGTTTTCAGGGCTTGACAGCCAGGATGCGGCCATGCCGGAAAAATCGAGACGTTCAAGCTCTTCCCGGATGATCTCCGGTGTCATGAAGTTATGTTCGAGGAAATCGGACAGGCTCTCGCCGATCCGGTCCTTGTTGCGCGGGATGATGGCGGTGTGGGGAATCGGCAAGCCGAGCGGGGAGCGGAACAAGGCGGTGACCGCAAACCAGTCCGCGAGCGCCCCCACCATCGCTGCTTCCGCGAATGCGCTCACATACGCCAGGAAGGGATAGCGCGGCTCGAATATCCGGCATACGACGAAAACGACCGCCATCAGCACCAGCAAGCCGGTGGCAAGCCGGCGTGTCTTGATGAATTGCGCTGCTTGACGTTCTTCCCGCATTGACCGGTTTTATCCAGGTGAAATAACCGGTTCGAGCATACACCGAACGGGTTGGTTCACCCTTGACAACAATCGGTCGCACTACCGGCTTTTCCGCAGGGAAATCCACAGGAGAAACATCATTACCAGCGAGAAAATCCAGTAATCCGCCGGCGCCACCCACAACCAATGTTTATGCCAGGGAATGGCGTCGGCGTGGAACCGTGCAAGTCCGAATGCCGGATTGAGCATGAACCAGAGAAAGTCCTCGACGATCCAGAACAGCATGATGCAGGCCAGGACCAAACACTCGGCTCTCCAGGACCAATGCCCCAAGAAGAACAGCGGAAGGTGAAAAAACATTGCGATGAAGGGGAAGACCCAGGCATGGTATCCGGTCATCGGTCGTCCGCCCCAAAACACATCGAGCAGCCAGTGCTGTTCGATGCGCCATGTCGGCAGATTCGCCGCCCATCCCGCGCCGCCCTCGATCTGAATTTCCGCATGGGCAAAGAAATACGCCAGCATCACGGTCCATGCCAGCGTCAGTGCGAGCTGGCGTCCGCGAATCTCAAACCGCATTGTCGTACACGGACTCGGTTGCCATGACCGCTTTCAGCACATCCCGAGCGGCATCCGGGCGGCCGAGTGCTCTTGCCCTGCGCCGCATGTCTGAAAGTTTGTCCGGATGCCGGAGCAGGTAACGGACGCGGTATTCCAGCGTGACTGGGTCACAAGCCTTCAGCGCCACACCCTGCTCCAGCAGAAAATCGGCATTGCGCTCCTCCTGCCCGCGAATCGGATTATTCACAATCATCGGCAATCCCAGCGCAAGGCACTCGGCGCAGGTCAGGCCGCCCGGCTTGGTGATAACGAGATCGGCGCAGGCAAGTACCCGCTCGATGCGGTGGTTGTATCCCTGTGGCAGCAGCCTGCCGGGATGCTGCGCGGCCAGCCTGCGAAGCGCGTTCAGCGCGACGGCATTCCTGCCGGCCATGACAATGAGCTGAAAATCTTCATCAATCTCCAATAACGCTGCAGCGACCGTATCGAGGCCGCCCAGACCTGCCCCTCCACCAATGAGGACCAGCGTCATGCGGCGCGGATCGAGACCCATCTCTTTCGCGCAGATGTCTCGCTGAAGCATGGCGCCAAATGTCGGCATGATCGGGATACCGGTCACATGGATGGTGTGCGGCGGTATTCCTCGGGCGCGCATGCGAAACGCCACTTCCTCGCTGGCCGCGAAATAGCCGGCGATGTGCGGTTGCACCCACATCCGGTGCAGGTCGAAGTCGGTCACCTGTACCCATACCGGACAGCCAGGGCGACGCTTTTCGGCGGCATGGGATAGTAGCTCCGCAGGCAGAAAATGGGTACAAATGATTGCATCGGGCGCCAATGCATCTATTTCCCTCAGCAGCGCACGGGTATTGAGACGCTCGAAAGCACGTCGTACGGTTTGCAGGGCGCCGTCAGGCTGCGCTTTGTTGGTCGATTGATATAGGCACCCCCATAAGGTCGGAAGGCGATTCACCAGGGTGAGATAAAAGCCGGTATATAGCGTGCGGAATCCCGCAGGCACATAACGCATGACGTCCAGGTGAATCACCTCCGCACCGGCGACCAGAGCGGCCTGCGCTTCGATGGCTTGCGCCGCCCGCAGATGGCCGGCCCCGGCGGAGACGCTGAGGACGAGTATTCTTTTGCCGGGAACAGCCGGATATCCGGAATGCGGAACGTCAGGCAGGCGCGCCGCCTCGGGCAACGATGCCGCGAAGCGGCGAAGGCTGACAGGCAGCTTATGCAATCTGCCTTCCCGCTTTCCACACACCCAAAACGACAGGAATGCCTTCCATCATCCGGACACGGATGAAATCCGCGCGCAACTCGGGTGCAATTTCTCCACGGTCGACAAGCCCGACCATCAGCGCCGGGTTGCGGGATACGGTAGCGATGGCATTCGGCAGGCTGAAGCCTTCCTTGCGCAGCAGGAAGGCGGCGTGCAGCAGGCTTGCCGGCACATAGTCGGAAGAAAGCACGTCCAGCAGGTCGGCGCGGGCCAGCTCCGCCGCCGACACGTTACCGGAATGCGAACCGCCGCGCACCAGGTTGGGCGCACCCATGATGATGCCGAGTCCCCGTTCGCGCGCGGCGCGGGCGGCCGCCATCGTGGTCGGGAACTCGGAAATCGACACGCCGTCGCTGACGCCCTCCTCCACATGCGCCACGGTGGTGTCGTCGTGCGTGGCGAGAGGCACCGGCACGGTACGCTGCATGCAACGCGCCACTACGCCGGAACGGTTTGCATCTGCATAGCGCTGCTGGCGGTCCAGCAGATTGACGAGCATCGAATCCACTTTTTCTTCGCTCCAGCCGCGCTTGCCGGTCACATAGGTGCGGTAATGCGTCAGGTCGGTCCACTGCCGCTGCCCCGGGGTATGGTCCATCAGCGATACCAGCTTCAAGCGTTCGTCATGCAGGAATGGTTCGAACATCTCAAGCAGGTTCTCTTCCGCCAGTTCCAGCCGCACATGCAGATAATGGTCGGCACGCAGGATTCCCGCCCTTGCAGCATTGCGAAGGCCCTCGCTGCATGCCGCCAGGGTGCGGACGCGGATGCTGTCGGCATCAATGTCGCCCACCGACAGCGCGTCCAGCACGGTAGTGATACCGGATGCGGCGATCTGGGCGTCGTGCGCGACGATCGCCGGCAATACCGGCCAGCTCACCTTGGGGCGAGGCATCAAATGCTTTTCCAGGTTGTCGGTATGCACTTCCACCATGCCCGGCAACAGGTAATCGCCGTTCCAGTCGTCCGCCCCGGGCAACGCGCTTGCGCCGCCCGCCACCTCGGCAATGATGTCGTTCTCGACGAACAGGGAACCAAGAAACTCTTCATCGGCGGTAACGATGCGTGCGTTGGTGATGATGGTCATGGCATTCCTACCAGGGAAACCGGCTGGACCGGTGCAATCGAAAACAGCCGGGTCGCAAGCGCACGCCGTACATGTTCGTCGTGGAAAATGCCGACGATGGCGGCACCCCGCTCGCGGGCGGCTTTGATCAGGCCGACGACCGTGTCGCGGTTGGCTTCGTCGAGCGAGGCGGTCGGCTCGTCCAGCAGCAGAACCGGATAGTCGGTGATCATGGTGCGTGCGATATTCACCCGCTGCTGCTCGCCGCCGGAAAACGTTGCCGGTGGCACATGCCACAAGCGCGGCGGAATGCGCAGCCGCGACAGCCAGGACTTGGCTTCTTCCTGCGCATCCTTGGCGTCAATGCCTTTTACGATCAAGGGCTCCGCCACCAGGTCAAGCGTCGGCACGCGTGGAATCACCCGTAGGAACTGGGTGACGAATCCGAGTGTCGAGCGCCGCACCGCATGCACTTCATGCGGCGTCGCGGACGCCAGGTCGACCCACTGGTCGCCATGGCGGATATTGATCGATCCGCTGCTGGCGCGGTAGTTCGCATACAGGCAGCGCAGCAGCGTGCTTTTGCCGGCACCGGACGGCGCATGGATCACGACGCATTCGCCGGCATCGACCTGCATGTCCACGCCGGTCAGTACCGGCAATTGCAGGCCGCCTTGCAGATGCAGCGTGAATTCCTTCGAGAGGCCACTGACTTCGATACGACGGTTCATGGATTGTTCTTTCATAGGACGGACGACACCAGCAGTTGGGTGTACGGATGCTGGGGGTCGTCCAGCACCTGGTCGGTCAGGCCTTCTTCCACGACCTGCCCCCTGCGCATCACCATCAGGCGGTGCGCCAGCAGGCGTGCGACGGCGAGGTCATGGGTGACGATCACCGCCGCGACCTGAAGCTGGGACACCAGCTGGCGCAGCAGGTCGAGCAGGCGCGCCTGCACCGACACATCGAGACTTGCGGTCGGCTCGTCCATGAATATCAGGCGCGGCTTGGTCACCAGGTTCCGGGCGATCTGCAGACGTTGCTGCATGCCGCCGGAAAAGTCACGCGGCAGGTCGTCGATACGCGACGGATCGATTTCCACCCGCGCGAGCCACTCGATGGCCTCGGCGCGGATGTTGCCGTAATGCCGTGCACCCACAGCCATCAGGCGCTCGCCGACGTTGGCGCCGGCCGAGACGTCGCTGCGCAGGCCGTCACGCGCGCTCTGGTGAACAAAACCCCAGTCGGTACGTGACAGCAGCTTGCGGCGCGCTTCGCTGATCGCATAGATGTCGGCTTCGCCCTCATGCCGTGTGGCAAAAAGCACGCGGCCGGCGTCCGGGGCGGATTGGCCGGCAAGGCATTTCAGCAGCGTGGTCTTGCCTGAGCCCGACTCGCCGACGATGCCGAGCACTTCACCCGGATGCAGCGTCAGGTCGATTGTGTCGCATGCAATACGCGCCCCGAAACGCTTGCAGACGCCTTCCGCGCGCAACAACGGGTTATCCACGATGACGCTCATGCAGCCTCCCCTGTCGATGCCGCCTGCCGTCCACGGCAATAGTCGGTGTCGCTGCATAAGTACATGCGGGCGCCCTGATCGTCCATGATTACCTCATCGAGAAAGCTGTGGTCCGAACCGCACAGGGCGCAGGTCTGTTCCCAGCGCTCGACTTCGAACGGGTGATCGTCGAAATCCAGGCTCTTGACCGGTGTGTACGGCGGCACTGCGTAGATGCGCTTCTCGCGGCCGGCGCCGAACAGTTGCAATGCGGGGCTCATATGCATTTTTGGATTGTCGAACTTCGGAATCGGCGAAGGCCGCATCAGGTAGCGCCCGTTGACCACGACCGGATAATCATAGGAGGTGGCGATTTTTCCCATGCGGGCAATGTCCTCATACAGCTTCACGCTCATCAAGCTGTAGTCGGCCATCGCGTGCAGCTTGCGGGTCTGCTCCTCGCTCGCTTCCAGCCAGCGCAGCGGCTCCGGAATAGGCACCTGGTAGACGATGGTCTGGCCGGCTTTCAGCGGTGTTTCCGGGATGCGGTGCCGGGTCTGGATCAGTGTTGCTTCCGTGGTGCGTTCGGTGGTCGCCACACCGGTGGTGCGGCGAAAGAAGCGGCGGATATTCACCGCATTGGTAGTGTCGTCAGAGCCCTGGTCGATCACTTTCAACACATCGTCCTGGCCGATCACGGCCGCGGTCACTTGAATCCCGCCAGTACCCCAGCCGTAGGGCAAGGGCATCTCGCGGCCGCCGAACGGCACCTGGTAGCCCGGTATCGCGACCGCTTTCAGGATGGCGCGCCGGATCATGCGCTTGGTCTGCTCATCGAGATAGGCGAAGTTGTAGCCGGCATCCGGCGGCACGCTGGCGGTGACGGACTGGCTGGAGGAGAGTGTCTGCATCATGCGGCCTTCGAAGCGCGTGGTGGATCGATCGCCCCGGCCCGGACGTCATTCTCCTTGCCGGTTTCCGTGGGCGCCTGCTGTTCGCTGAACTGGCGGCGCAAAGCACGGATCAGCGTCAGTTCCGACTGGAAATCAACGTAGTGCGGCAGCTTGAGGTGCTGTACGAAGCCGGACGCTTCCACGTTGTCGGAGTGATACAGCACGAATTCCGCCATCTGTGCCGGTGCGCCGATCTCCTCGTCCAGCTCCTGTGCCCGAAGCGCGCGGTCGACCAATCCCATTGCCATCGCCTTGCGCTCGCTATGGCCGAAGCTCAGGCCGTAGCCGCGGGTGAAGCGGGCCGCTTCCTTATGCGAGCCGGAGAACTGGTTCACCATCTGGCATTCGGTGAGTTCGATATCGCCTATCTCGATGGCAAATCCGAGCTCTTCCGGCACCACTTCGACCGTCACCCGGCCGTAACGGATTTCGCCTGCGAAAGGATGATTGCGGCCATAGCCGCGTTGGGTCGAATACCCGAGCGCCAGCAGGAAACCTTCATCGCCGCGTGCCAGGTTCTGCAGGCGCGCCTCGCGGCCGGCAGGAAAGGCAAGCGGCTCGCGGGTAAGGTCGCACGGCGCCGGGTCACCGGGCGGCGGCGCTTCAGTCTCGATCAGGCCCTCGGCATTGAGAAAGTCCAGCACCCGCGGCATCGGTTCCTGCTCTGCGTCGTCGGAAGGGGCTGTAGCCTGCGCACCAGGTGGCCGCGCCGCCGCATCGGCAGCCAGCGTGAAGTCGATCAGGCGCTGCGTGTAATCGTAGGTTGGGCCGAGGATCTGGCCTCCAGGCACATCCTTGAATGTCGCCGAGATACGCCGCTCGATCACCATGCGGCCGGTGTTCACCGGCACGGTCGACATCAGGCGCGGCAGCGTGGTCCTGTAGGCACGCACCAGAAAAATCGCTTCGACAAGATCGCCGGCTGCCTGCTTGATGGCCAGCGCGGCAAGATCGCGGTCGTACAGCGAACCTTCGCTCATCACGCGCGCAACCGCCAGCGGCATCTGCTCACGGATCTGCGCTACGCTCAGTTCGGGAAGCGCAGTGTCGCCCCGGCGCTTGCGTGCCAACGATGCGTACGATTGTTCAATTGCTTTTTCGCCGCCTTTGACCGCTACGTACATGGCCGCTCCTTACGATTCAATGCGGGTTGTGCGCGGCAGGCCGATGATTTCGTCTCCGCAACAAAAGATGACATCCACACCAAGCGGAAATGCCGCGTTGTTTTCACGCCAAAACAAGTCGAAATTGTCGGGCAAGCCTTTCACTCTTATCGTGCGGGTATGTTCTATGCCCGGCCCTGATAGTGTGCGTACCGGACCGCCGTCAAGGCTGGGCAACTGGACAAGCAAGGTGCACGAGCGATCCGGGTAGTCCATCGTTCCCTGTGCAAAGCCGTCGGACAACCTGGAGTCGGGGTCGGCAATGATGGCGAACACGGCCTGGGCACGGTCGCCGACCAGAGGGCTGCCGCAATGAAAGCGCAGATAGGACGTGACCGCCGGCGTGGTCGCCGCGGCATCGCGCCATACCGGCGTTTCGTAATCCATCAAGGCGAGGCAAAGCGCGGTGGTGGCTGACGCAAGCGGCGCCGGACCATCGATCCGCACCGGCATGGTTTGCCGCAGGCCCGGTTCGGACAACGCATTCAGCACGCAGCGGAAGGTCGCCTGCGACGCATGTACGCCATCGGTCCAGGCGGGGAGCAACAAGTCGTCGGCCAGTGCGCTCATGCGTCTTCTCCTCTTACCATGGTCATGAAGTCGACTTTGGTTGCCTGCGCTTGCGCGGCAATAGCGGACTTCCGTTTTGCAAGCGCCAGTTCAATCGGCTGCAGCACTTTCCTGCGTACTTCCTCATGCGCCTCGGATTGCATCAGTGCATCGAAAATCGCCGCATATTCCGCATGCCGGATATCCCTGCCCGCAACATAGGCGACGCCCATCTGTCCGGAGTGCAAGCGCAATGCGCAACGTGTGACCGTCATTTCGCCGAGGTTGAATTGCGCGCCGGTTCCACCAGTGCGGGCACGCACCATTGCCAGGCCGACTTCCGGCTGACGGAGCCACTGATAATCAGGCAGTGCGCCATAGGCCGCAGCAATCTCGCTAAGTGTTTCACTCGATGCTTTTCCCAGAAGCGAAATCCATTGAGCGCGTTCGGAAGTGGGCTCATTTCCGTGAGCTTGGGCTTGATTTTTCATGGCAGCGATTGGACCATAGGAAAATGAAATCCTGATGACATCCGTCGGTCAGATGCGATGTCAATATGCGGTCACAATCGGCGGCTAGCATGGCGCATATTTACTTTGATCCGGCGTATTCCCATGCGATTACTTATTCACGGTGCGACCAGCCTTTTGCCCCCCTCAACCGGTTTCAAGGAATGGGACAAGGTCGACATCGGCCTGTCCGACGCCTTCATCGACTTCGTTCGTTCTCCCTCGGAGCTTTGCATGGACAGTGATGGGACCGTCCTCGACGGTACCGGCCTGATCGTGTTGCCGGGCATCGTCGATCTGCATGGCGATGCCTTCGAACGCCAGATCCAGCCACGGCCGGAAACGGTTTTTTCGCACGACATCGCGCTGGCCGATACGGACAGGCAACTGGTGGCAAACGGCATCACCACCGCCTGCCATGGCGTGACGTTCTCATGGGAAGGCGGCTTGCGGGGGCGTGAGGCGGCGTTGGCGATGCTGCGCCAGGTGGTACACAGGCACAAGAATTTCCACGCCGATCATCGGGTTCACCTGCGCTTTGAAAACCATCACGTGGACGGTCTCGATGACGCGCTGGACTGGATTGCGCAAGGATGGATTGCCTTCGTCGCATTCAATGATCACCTGCCATCCATCATGCGCAAGGCGAAGAAACCGGAGAAATTGTCCGCATATGCGGAACGCGCCCGATGTGATGCGACGACTTTCGTCGAGCGCATGCAGGCTGCGCATGCCAGGTCGGCTGAAGTGGAAGGCGTCGTCAGGCGACTCGCCGCAGCGTGCAGGCAGCGCGGTATTCCGATGGCATCCCATGACGACGAGACTCGCGCCGATCGGGAGCGCTACCATGCGCTGGAAGCCACGGTCAGTGAATTTCCCCGCAGCAGCGAAGCGCTTGCGGCAGCACGCGATTTCGGCAGCCGTATCGTGATGGGCGCGCCGAATGTGCTGCTGGGCGGCAGCCACTGCGGCTCGCTGTCGGCGACGGAAACGGTCAGGACCGGCATGTGCGACATCCTGACGTCCGATTATTACTATCCGTCGCTGCTGCATGCGCCCTTCCGTCTGGCATACAAGGAAGACGCCTGCTCGCTGGCCGACGCCTGGAAGCTGGTATCGCAGCATCCTGCCGAAACCCTTGGCCTGCGCGATCGCGGCCGCATCGCGCAAGGCTATCGTGCCGACCTGCTACTGGTCGAGGCACAGCCGGGCGGCGATGTGCGGCTGGTGGCGACCATCGCCGCCGGCAAGCTCGCTTACTGCGCCGAGCCGCATCGGCTGACCACCAACCGGCTCGTTCCGCTGGCGGCATGACACGCTACGCTCTCTATTTCGCTCCGGCATCGACATCCGCGTGGTGGCGAGCCGGATGCCGCTGGCTCGGCCGTGATCCGGAAAGCGGCGAAATCCTGACGCCGCATCCTGTCAAAGGCTTGACGCCGGAACTTACGGAAAGATGGTCTGCCGATGCACGGCGCTACGGATTCCATGCGACGTTGAAAGCGCCGTTCAGGCTGATGAACGGCTTCAGCGAAACACACCTGCTCGCGATGGCCCAAGCCTTTGCCGCAGTGCAGAAGCCGATCGCGCTCAACGATACACGCGTGCGTTCCATCAGCGATTTCATGGCGCTGATTCCTTCAGGCCCGCTGGAGGATATCGGCGCGCTTGCGATGCGCTGCGTCAGCTATTTCGACCTGCTACGCGCACCGCCGACGCCGGCCGAACTCGCGCGGCGGCGACATGCCGGCCTGAGCGAGCGGCAGGAGACCTTGCTGCAACGATGGGGCTATCCGCATACCGAGGAACAATTCCGCTTTCACATGACGCTGAGCGATTCGCTGGAGGAAGCGGATGCGCATACCGTGGATTCCATGCGCAAGGCGGCCGAGTCGTGCTTCGACGAAGCTGCCGCGCATGGCCCGATGTCGATCGACAATCTGGCGATCTTTCGCGAGGACAGTCCCGGCGCGCCGTTCCGCCTCTGGCGGCGGTTTGCCTTCGATGCGGAAAGAACGGAATCCACATTGCCGCTGCGCGGCAGGCTGTTCTTTTTCGTCGGTGCATCGGGGGTGGGCAAGGACACGCTGCTGCGCTGGCTGGAGCAGCATGCAAACGCCAGCGGCAACATCGTTTTTGCCCGCCGGACCATTACCCGCGGCGTCCATCCGAGCGAAGTGCATGAAGCGGTCGATACCGCGACGTTCTGGCGCCAGGCGGCGGCCGGCGACTTCGCGATGATGTGGCAGGCAAACGACCTGTGTTATGGCATTCGCCGCGGTATTGACGCCGACCTTAAGGCGGGGCGGGATGTGGTTGTGAACGGATCGCGTGAATACATTCCCCAACTCAAGCAGATGTATCCGGATGCCCGCATCATCTGGGTGGAAGCGGGTTCGGATGTCATTCGACAGCGTATCGAAGCTCGCCAGCGGGAAAGCGGTGCCGCGCTTCTGCGGCGGATGGACCGGATCAAACAGTTCACGCCGCCGCAATCCGACGACGTGATACGCGTCGATAACAGCGGGCCATTGGAAGCGACGGGAGCAAGGCTTCTTGAAGTGTTTTCAGCAAAGTAGGACGCAGGTCCCGAGCGCCCCATGTTCACCCTTTATCGGTTTTAATGCGACCGGACCGGTGCGCGGTCGGGCCCTGCCGTTTCAACATCGAGCGAACTATGCCAGCTCGATGCTCAGGCTCACGCCATGCTGGCTGAAGCCGAGACGCTCATAGAAGCGATGTGCATCCTTGCGCTTGATGTTCGATGACAGGCTCAGCTTGTAGCAGCCTGACCCGGCGGCAATATGGAGCGCCCGCTGCAGCATGGCTTCGCCAACGCCCTGTCCTCGCCTTTCGCGGCAAACGACGACCGCATCCAGCAATGCCTGGCGGCTGCCGCGATGCGACAGGCTGCAAAACACCATCAGGCTGAAGGTCCCTACCGGAACGCCGGCTTCATCCAATGCGAGATAGGCCTTGAAGTCCGGATAGCTTTTCATGTCCGCCATGATCTGGCGCGTGAGCGCGGCGTTGAAACCGTCCGTCTCGCTTGGTTCATCGTCCATTTGCGCCAGCAGTCGGGCCAGCACTTCCGCGTCGCCCGCCACCGCTTCCCGTACTGCGATATCCGATCTCACACCGGTGGATTCCGCCACGCCTTCCGTATGTCGTCTCATGTTCATGCCGCCTTCTCCCCTGCACTCTTTTGCACCGACGCAACCGACTGCATGATTGCAACAAACTCATCAAGCGAAGCAGTCTCTGCTCCGGGAACCTTGGCTTCATCGTCCCAGCGGCGCAGGTTCACCGCATCTTCCGCATGGGGCTGCGCAATAAATGCGGCGGCTTCGTCCGGCGTGAACGGCCCGCCCTGCCACATGAGGCTCCGCTTCGAAGCGCCCGACAAACCCGACCAGTAAAGCGGCTCGATGGCGCATAGGTAGCGCTTGGCATCGACATGCATGCGAACCGGTTCGGTGACCGCCGCCGGGAAGAGTTCCTCCAGCATGGCCGCACCGGTCGGTCCATGCGGATAGGTGCGATCGTCCAGCCCTTCGGCAAGATGGCAAATATCGTGCAGCAAGGCTGCCGTCACCAGTTCAGGCGCGGCGCCATCCGCTTTGGCGAGCGTTGCGCATTGCAAGGCATGCTCCAGCTGTGTCACCGCTTCGCCGCCGTACATGCCGGCGCCGCGATTGCGCAGCCAATCGTTGATGAGGTCGATAGTCAGTACCGGTACGGATTGCATCAGATAAACCTCTTGCGCAGGCGGGAGGAAGCCAGATCGATCAGTGTAACCGTCACGACGATCAGCAGCAGCACGGCGCAGGTTTGCGCATACTGGAAACCGCGGATGACCTCCCACAGAATAACGCCGATGCCGCCGGCGCCGACCATGCCGACGACTGTCGCGGAACGCACGTTGGATTCGAAGCGGTAGAGCGCATACGAAATCCACAACGGCATCACCTGCGGCAGCACGCCGTAGACGATTTCCTCCAGCACATGCGCGCCGGTTGCCCGGATGCCTTCGACGGGCTGCGGATCGATCGCTTCCACCGCTTCCGAGAACAGCTTCGACAGGATCCCGGTGGTATGCACGAACAAGGCCAGCACGCCGGCGAACGGCCCCAGGCCGACCGCCACCACGAACAGCATCGCAAACACCATCTCGTTGATGGCGCGAGCCGCGTCCATCAGCCGCCGCACCGGCTGGTTGATCCACGGCGGCGTGATATTCGACGAGCACAGCAACCCGAAGGGAATAGCGCAAATGACTGCCAATACGGTGCCCCAAACCGCGATCTGGAGCGTGACCAGCAATTCATCCGCGTAGACGCGCCAGTCGGTGAAATCCGGCGGGAAGAAGCTGGCCGCATAGGTTGCCATGTTGCCGGCGTCGCTGAACAGCTCGAGCGGGCGCATGTCGGCGCCTTTCCAGGATGCCACCAGGACCGCCAGCAGCACGCCCCACATGAACAATTTGCCGAAGTCCTGTTTGGGCGGGTCCGGATAGACGGGCGGCCTATTTGTCTGAGTAGAAGCCTGCATGGCGTTTCCTTACAACTTGGCGATATCCGCCAGCTTGCGGTTGATGTCGTCCAGCATCGTTTTTTTCTCTTCCGCCTTCATGTCGTTGTCGTCTTCAATTTTCTTCTTTTGCTTGAACAATTCCAGCTGACGGATCGGCTTGAGCTGCGCGTTGCTGGAATCCTGGATGCCGC
>NZ_DAIUCO010000139.1:0-13356 GCF_036846085.1 Noviherbaspirillum sp.
GAATACGGAAAGATGCATGTGCAGCGCGGCCAGATGAAGTTCGCCGACCTGCCGCGCTTTTAAGGACGACGCCTGATGAACGACATGGAACAGGCATTGCATCATTTCAAGGCCACCATCGCGTCCGCCACCGCAAGCAAGCGCGCATTGCGCATCCGCGGCGGCGGCAGCAAGGACTGGTATGGCCAGGCGCTGCAGGGCGAGCCGCTCGATATGCGCGGCCACACCGGCATCGTTGCCTACGATCCGACCGAACTGGTCATCACCGCCCGTTGCGGCACGCCGCTGGCGGAAATCGAGGACGTGCTGGCGGGACAGAACCAGATGCTCGCATTCGAGCCGCCACACTTCGGCAACGGTGCAACCGTCGGTGGTGTCGTTGCCAGCGGCTTGTCCGGGCCGCGCCGGCAGGCGGTCGGATCGGTGCGGGATTTCGTGCTCGGCGCGGTGCTGATGGACGGCAATGGCGAGGTACTGCACTTCGGCGGACAGGTGATGAAGAACGTCGCCGGCTACGATGTGTCCCGATTGCTGGCGGGTTCGCTCGGCACGCTTGGCCTCATCCTCGAAGTATCCTTGAAGGTGCTGCCCAGGCCCTTGCTGGAAACGACGCTGCGCTTTGAAGCAAACGAGGGCGATGCGATCCGGCGGTTGAATGAATGGGGCGGTCAGCCCTTGCCGATTTCCGCCAGCGCATGGCACGGCAACCTACTGATCGTGCGCCTGTCGGGTGCGGAACCTGCGATCAATGCGGCGCGGCTGCGGATGGGCGGCGAGGAAGTGGCGCAGGCCGAGCCGTTCTGGGCAGCGCTGCGCGAACAGGCCAACCCCTTTTTCACCGACCTGGCGCCATCGGAAAACCTCTGGCGTCTGTCGGTGCCGTCGCATGTGCCGCCGCTGTCTTTACCCGGTGAGCAACTGATCGAATGGGGCGGTGCACAGCGCTGGCTGAAGACCGACGCGTCCGCAACCGCCATTCGTGCCGCCGTGCAGCAGGCCGGTGGACATGCGACGCTGTTCCGGGGCGGCGACAGGAGCGCGGGCGTGTTTCATCCGCTCGCGCCGGCAGTGGCGAAGATCCATCGGAACCTGAAAAATGCGTTTGATCCGGCAGGGATTTTCAATCCGGGACGGATGTATCCGGACTTCTAGACGCCAATCCATGGTAAGGATTGTCGTCCCCGTGAAGATGGGGACCCAGAGATGCGCCACTTACCTGAATTGCGTAGCCGGTGCATCCCTGGATTCCCGCCGCAGCCCGCCCTCGAATGAAGTAGTCGGGGGCGGGAATGACAAAAGAATGGTGCGCCGCAATTGCCGAAATAAGCTGTAGTTACTCGCCAAGCGTCGCAGACGCAGTTCCAGATAAATATCCCAAACCCCTATGCAAACGAATCTAGCCGATTTCATCAAGAACACACGCGAAGGCGAGGAGGCGGACGCCATCCTGCGCAAATGCGTGCATTGCGGCTTTTGCACCGCCACCTGCCCGACCTACCAGTTGCTCGGCGACGAGCTCGACGGGCCGCGCGGACGCATCTACCTGATGAAGCAGGTGCTGGAGGGCAAACCTGCCACCCGCAAGACGCAGCTGCATCTCGACCGCTGCCTGACCTGCCGCAACTGCGAAACCACCTGTCCGTCCGGCGTGCAGTACGGCCGCCTGGTCGACATCGGCCGCAAGATCGTCGACCAGCAGGTGCCCCGTCCGCTGTCGCAGCGCATCGTGCGCGAGGCATTGAAGGAATCGCTGCCGCGCAAGTGGATGTTCACGCCGGCGATGAAGATGGGGCAGATGGCACGCCCGTTATTGCCGAAAGCGCTCCGCAACAAGGTGCCCGCGAAGCAGCATGCCGGCACATGGCCGCGCACGCAGCATGCGCGCAAGATGCTGCTGCTCGACGGCTGCGTGCAACCATCGATGGCGCCGAACATCAATGCCGCCACCGCGCGCGTGCTGGATGCGCTCGGCGTGCAGATGATCGTCGCGCCCAGGGCAGGCTGCTGCGGCGCGATCCGCTATCACTTGAACGATCATGACGGCGGCCTGAACGACATGCGCAACAACATCGACGCATGGTGGCCGTACGTCGAGGCGGGCGCGGAGGCGATTGTGATGACGGCATCCGGCTGCGGCGCGACGGTGAAGGAATATGGACATCTGCTCGCGCATGATCCCGCCTATGCGGCGAAAGCCGAGCGCATATCCGGACTGACCAAGGACCTGAGCGAAATCCTGCCGGATTTCCAGGCTGAACTGGCATCGAAGCTGGAAGGAAAGATCGGCAAGCGTGTCGCATTCCATCCACCCTGCACCCTGCAGCACGGCCAGCAGATCCGTGGCAAGGTAGAAGGCTTGCTCACCGCCGTCGGCGTGGATGTCACATTGTGCGCGGACAGCCATCTCTGCTGCGGATCGGCCGGCACCTACTCGGTCCTGCAACCGGAACTGGCCTACCGGCTGCGAGACGACAAGCTGGCCAAGCTGGAAGCAACCAGCCCGGAGATGATCGTATCGGCCAATATCGGCTGCCTGACCCATCTGCAATCGGGTACCGAGACGCCGGTCAGGCACTGGATCGAACTGGTGGACGGGGCGTTGTCGAAGGCGGCCTGACCCTGGTTAATCGCCTCGTGCGGCGTTCCGGTTAAAGTTGCATTCAGCCGGAAGGCATCTTCTGGCGTTCCGCGCAACCCGACCGACGAGGCGACATGATCCGCACCATCACCACGCTCCTGCTGTTCCAGACCATCGGCGAAGGCATCGCCTTCGCGTTGTCCCTGCCGGTACCCGGTCCCGTCATCGGCATGGTGCTGCTGTTCATTTACCTGGTGGTTGCGAAGGGGGCGGTCGACAAGCTGGCGCCGGTCTCACTAGAGCTCCTCAAGCATCTGTCGCTGCTCTTCATTCCCGCCGGCGTCGGCATCATGGTGCATGCGCAGCGGGTGGCGGCGGAATGGCTGCCGATCGCGCTGGCGCTGGTTGCCAGCACCGTGGTATCGATCGCCGTCACCGCCGCCGTCGTGCGCGCCTTGCAGAAATGAATGCCGGCCTGACCGATATCTGGGTCTACCTGTCCGCCTCGCCGCTGCTCGGGCTGACGGCGACGCTGATCGCCTACCAGGCCGCCTATGCGATCTATGCCCGTACCCGCTTCAATCCGCTTGCCAATCCGGTGGCGATCGCGGTTGCCCTGCTGGTGGCCGTGCTCACCCTGACCGACACGCCTTATGCGGTCTACTTCGATGGCGCGCAGTTCGTGCACTTCCTTCTCGGACCGGCGACCGTTGCGCTGGCCATACCGCTCTATCAGCAGGTCGACAAGCTCAAGCGCAACTGGTTTGCCTTCATCGCCGCCACCGTGCTCGGCAGCGCGGCAGCGATCACGACCGCCATGCTGATTGCCTGGGGCTTCGGCGCGTCGCGCGCGACCGTGCTGTCGCTTGCCCCGAAGTCCGTCACGACGCCGATCGCGATGGGCATTGCAGAAAAAATCGGCGGCTTGCCGTCGCTCACCGCCGTGCTGGTGATCCTCACTGGCATTCTCGGCGCCGTGCTGGCGCGCGGGGTGCTCAACCTGATGAAGGTCACCGATCATGCGACACGCGGCTTCGCCCTGGGCGTGACCTCGCACGGCATCGGCACCGCGCGGGCATTCCAGGTCAGCGAGGAAATGGGGGCGTTTTCCGGCCTGGCAATGGGCCTGTCCGGTGTCATGACCGCGCTGCTGCTGCCCTTGGCGATCAGGATGCTATCCTCCGTTGCGTGACATTGGATAGCGGGTGTGAAGTGACTTACCGACTGGTAATTTTTGATTTCGACGGCACGCTGGCCGATTCCTTTCCCTTCTTTCTCGGGGTGCTGTCCACCTTGGCGGATGCCCATGGATTCAAGCGGTTCAAGCGCGACGAACTCGAGGCGCTGCGCGGCGCGGATGCGCGGCAAGTGATCCGTCACGCCGGTCTTCCCGCCTGGAAAATCCCTGCCGTCGCCCGGGATTTCCGCGCGCTCATGGCGCAGAGCATCGATCGGATTCACTTGTTCGATGGCGTCGGCAGCGTGCTGCACCGGCTTGCGGGACAGGGCATGCAGCTTGCCGTCGTGACGTCGAACTCGATTGATAACGTCAAGGCTGTGCTGGGGCCGGAGAATGCGCGGCTGATCGCTCACTACGAATGCGGGGTGTCGCTGTTCGGCAAGCGGAGCAAGCTGCGGCGATTGTTGAAGGCCACCGGGGTTCAGCCAGGGCAGGCCTTGTGCATCGGCGATGAATTGAGGGATATCGACGCGGCGCACGCGGAGAATATCGACTTCGGCGCGGTCGGATGGGGGTACACCAAGGCGGAAACGCTGAAGGCGCGGGCGCCGAAACTGGCGTTTGCGCGGGTTGAGGAGATTGCCGATGCGTTGCTGGGTACGCGTAGCGTGGCAGAGGAGGAGATGCAGCGTTGAAGATATGGCAGAGTTCCAGCATTGTTGCGGCATGTGCCCGAAATTCTTCTCGTATCGAGAGGATATACGCAGGCCATTGCCAGCAACATTCAACCAGCCGACCTCAAATCGTCGTCCCCGCGCAAGCGGGGATCCATAGTGAGGTCATGCGGAGAGCGTATCGTACAAATCCCGCCAGTAAGGATTTTCTTTCTGAATCAAATCGATCTTCCACGCCCGATTCCATTTCTTGATCTGCTTTTCGCGCGTGATGGCCGACATGGCATCCGTGTGCATTTCGTACCACATCAACTGCTTCACGCCGTATTCCTTGGTGAATCCATCTGCGATACTCTCCCGATGCTCCCACACCCGCTTGATCAGGTTGGAGGTCACGCCGACATACAAGGTGCCGTAACGGGCGCTGGCCAGTAGGTAGACGTAGAAGGTCTTGTCCATAGGGTTATGGATCCCCGCTTGCGCGGGGACGACGATTTGAGGCCTGAGGGCTTAAAGTCGCTGACAACAATTTCCGGCAAGCGAAAAAGATGACGAATACCTGCACATGGCATAGCCTTGCAAAAGCGCTATGCCATGTCGCTCCTGCCCCGGCAGTATTACTCCGCCAACAGCCGCTCGATATCCTTCATCAAATCCTCCGGTGCGGTCTGTGGCGCGTAGCGCTTGTACACCGTGCCGTCCTTCTTCACCAGGAACTTGGTGAAATTCCACTTGATCGCCTCCGAGCCCAGCAATCCCGGCGCCGCGCTTTTCAGGTGCTTGAACAGCGGATGCGCGCCGTCGCCGTTGACGTCGATCTTGGCGAACAGCGGAAAGGTCACGCCGTAATTCTTCTCGCAAAATGCACCGATTTCATCCGCCGATCCGGGCTCCTGCTTGCCGAACTGGTTGCACGGAAAACCGAGCACCTCGACGCCCTTGTCCTTGAATTGCTGGTAGACCGCTTCCAGGCCCTTGTACTGCGGCGTGAAACCGCAGTTGCTGGCGGTGTTGACGATCAGAAGCACCTTGCCGCGATACGAGGCGAGATCGACCGGCGCACCGGCGAGGCTGTCAGCCTTGAAGTCATGGATGGTGGTCTTGCCGCTGTTCATGCCGCTGTTCATACGATCCCCAGGTGTTCGGTACCCTTGCTCAGGTCGCGGCCCTTGGCTTCCTTGCCGCGCAGCTTGATCGACAGCCGCAGGTCGTTGACCGAGTCGGCATTGCGTAAAGCATCTTCATACGAAATCTTGTCGGCTTCATAGAGATCGAACAAGGCCTGGTCAAATGTCTGCATGCCCAGTTCGCGCGACTTCTTCATGATTTCCTTGATCTCGTGCACATCGCCCTTGAAGATCAGGTCGGAAATCAGCGGCGAATTCAGCATGACCTCGACGGCGGCGCAGCGGCCCTTCGTGTCGCGCAGGGGCAGGAGGCGCTGCGAAATCATTGCTTTCAGGTTGAGCGACAAATCCATCAGCAACTGGCCGCGGCGTTCTTCAGGGAAAAAGTTGATGATCCGGTCCAGCGCCTGGTTGGCGCTGTTGGCGTGCATGGTGGCAAGGCACAGGTGGCCGGTTTCGGCGAAGGCCACCGCGTAATCCATCGTCTCGCGGTCGCGGATTTCGCCGATCAGGATGACGTCCGGCGCCTGCCGCAGGGTGTTTTTCAGTGCCGCGCCCCAATCCTCGGTATCGACGCCGACTTCGCGCTGGGTGACGATGCAGTTCTTGTGCGGATGAATGTATTCGACCGGGTCCTCGATGGTGATGATGTGGCCGTAGCTGTTCTCGTTGCGATGGCCGACCATGCCGGCCAGCGTGGTCGATTTGCCGGAACCGGTCGCGCCCACCATGATCACCAGTCCGCGCTTGGTCATGGCGATATCCTTCAGCACCGGCGGCACGCCGAGATCATCGAGCTTGGGGATGGTTGTCGTGATGGTCCGCAGCACCATGCCGACGCGGGCCTGCTGCACGAAGGCGGATACCCGGAACCGGCCGAGCCCGCCGGGGCTGATCGCGAAATTGCATTCCTTGGTGGCTTCGAATTCGGCCGCCTGCTTGTCGTTCATGATCGCGCGCGCCAGTTCGATGGTATGCGTCGCCGTCAGCGGCTGGTTCGACACCGGCGTCATCTTGCCGTCGATCTTGAAAGCGGGCGGAAAGTCCGCAGTGATAAAAAGATCGGACCCGTTCTTGCTCAGCATCAGCCGCAGCAGGTCATGCATGAATTTGGTGGCCTGTTCGCGTTCCATGTTTTTTCCTTCTTCAAGAAGATGCGGGCGGACGCTAGCGTCAATTTTGTCATTCCCAACCCCGACTACTTCATTCGAGGGCAGGCTGCGGCGGGAATCCAGGGATGCACTGGCTACGCCGACCGGAACGGTGGTGTATCTCTGGGTCCCCGCCTTCGCGGGGACGACAAGCCTCTACTCTATTTATGAAATGACTTTTAATCGAATCCGTTACCCCGGGAAGTTTTCCGGCGTCTTCGCCGCCGCACGCGCGGTAGCTGAAGAAATCACATTGCGCCGCACCAGGTCGGTCAGGTTCTGGTCCAGCGTTTGCATGCCCAGGTTGCTGCCCGTCTGGATCGCCGAATACATTTGCGCAATCTTTGCTTCGCGAATCAGGTTGCGGATCGCCGGCGTGCCAAGCATGATCTCATGCGCGGCCACGCGCCCGGAACCGTCCTTGGTCTTGAGCAGCGTTTGCGAAATCACCGCCTGCAGCGACTCCGACAGCATTGCACGCACCATGTCCTTTTCTTCCGCCGGAAATACGTCAACGATACGGTCGATGGTCTTTGCCGCCGACGAGGTATGCAGTGTGCCAAACACGAGGTGGCCGGTTTCGGCAGCGGTCAGTGCGAGACGGATGGTTTCCAGGTCGCGCAATTCGCCAACCAGAATGGTGTCTGGATCTTCGCGCAGTGCGGAGCGGAGCGCATTGTTGAACGACATCGTGTGCGGACCGACTTCACGCTGGTTGATCAGGCATTTCTTGGATTCATGCACGAATTCGATCGGGTCTTCCACCGTCAGGATGTGCGCGTATTCGGTTTCATTGAGGTGATTGACCATCGCCGCCAGTGTGGTGGACTTGCCGGAGCCGGTCGGGCCGGTCACCAGCACCAGGCCGCGGGCCTTGAGCGCCAGGTCGGCGAAAATCTTGGGCGCATTCAGTTGCTCCAGTGTCAGAACCTTGGAGGGAATCGTCCGCAGGACGGCGGCGGCGCCACGATCCTGGTTGAAGGCATTGACCCGGAAACGCGCCAGGCCCGGGATGGCGAACGAGAAGTCGCACTCGAGGATTTCTTCATACGCCTTGCGCTGGCCGTCGTTCATGATGTCATAGATCATGCCGTGCACATCACGGTGTTCAAGCGGCGGCAGGTTGATCCGGCGTACGTCGCCATGGACCCGGATCATCGGCGGCAGGCCGGATGACAGGTGGAGGTCGGACGCGTTGTTCTTGACGGCAAATGCGAGTAGTTCGGAAATATCCATAGTGGCTCTATAATCCCAGGGCCGGCAGCAATGCCGTTAGCGAATTCATCATACAGGCGAAATGTTGCCTGTGGAAAACGATTATGTCTCCAATCTCCCACAACTTGCAAGCCGTGCATGAACGCATCGCAACAGCCGCGCGGCAGGCATCGCGGGACCCGGGAGAGATCCGTCTGTTGGCAGTATCCAAGGCGTTTGGCCCCGATGCGGTGCTCGAAGCGGCGCGGGCAGGCCAGCATGCCTTCGGTGAAAATTACCTGCAGGAGGCGCTCGACAAGATGACGGCGGTGCGCGCGACGGCACCGGGATTGCCTCTGGAATGGCATTTCATCGGGCCAATCCAAAGCAACAAGACGCGGGCGATTGCCGAGCATTTCGACTGGGTACATTCGGTCGACCGGGAAAAAATCGCACAGCGGCTGTCCGAGCAGAGGCCGGCGCATTTACCTCCCCTCAATATCTGCCTGCAAATCAATATCAGCGGAGAGGCCAGCAAAAGCGGGGTTGCGCCGGAACAGGCTGCCGCTCTCGCACAGGAAGTCGCCCGGCTGCCGCGCGTGGCATTGCGCGGACTGATGGCAATTCCAGAGCCGGCATCCGGATTCGATCAGCAGCGCGAACCGTTCCGGCACTTGCGGGAACTGCAACAACGCCTGCATGCGCAGGGCCTTTCAATGGATACCCTATCGATGGGCATGTCGGCGGACCTGGATGCGGCGATTGCCGAAGGCGCGACCATCGTCCGCATAGGGACGGCAATTTTCGGACAACGACACTATGAAAAATAACTTGAAAATCAGTTTCATCGGCGGCGGCAACATGGCGACCGCCTTGATAGGGGGCCTGGCCGGCAAGCTGACCGACGGCGCCAACATCCACGTCGTGGATATCAATGCCGACAGCCTGCACAAGCTGGCACAGCAATTTCATGTCACGACTGCGCAGCAGATCGGCGACGCGATTGCGCAAAGCGACGTTGTCGTGCTCGCGGTCAAGCCGCAGCAGATGAAGAGCGTGGTCGCGCAGTTGCAGCCGTTCGTCGCTTCGCAGCTGGTGATATCCATCGCCGCAGGCATTCGTGCCGCCGACCTGTCGCGCTGGATGCACGGCCATACCGCCATCGTGCGTGCGATGCCGAACACGCCGGCCCTGATCGGCAAGGGCATCACCGGCATGGTGGCCTTGAGAGGCGTATCGCAGGAACAGATCAACGCAGCCGACGCCATCATGCGGGCAGTCGGTCCGACCGTGTGGCTGGAGAATGAAGCGTTGATCGATCCGGTCACCGCCGTGTCGGGCAGCGGGCCGGCTTATGTGTTTTATTTCCTCGAAGCGATGCAGCAGGCGGCGGAGGAAATGGGCCTGACGCCGGAACAGGGCATGGAACTGGCAATCGCCACATTCAGCGGTGCCGCGCAACTGGCCGCGCAATCGGCCGAGCCGGTGGCGGTTCTGCGGGAACGCGTCACGTCCAAGGGCGGCACCACCTACGCGGCGCTGACCAGCATGGAGGAAAGCGGCGTCAAGGACGCCATCATCCGTGCGATGAAGGCGGCTGCCGCGCGGGGCAAAGAAATGGGCGAAGAATTCGGCCGGGACTGATGGGTCCGCTGCCCGGCTGATCGACGGCCTGCGAATCCGCTAGTCATCAGCCTGCGGCAGTTGGCCGGAATGTTTTGACCTGCCGCGCCTGATCAGGAATCCCAGTATCAGTCCGGCCGCGGCGCCGATGCCGACGGCCTGCCACGGATTTTCCTTCACATACTGGTCGACTGCTTCCAGCGTTTCGCGGCTGGTCGCCAGCAACTGCTCTTCCAGCGGGCCGTAATTTTCCATCGCGCTTTGCAGTGTGGATTCAAACTTTGCCCATGCGGAGTCATGGCCGGCGTCCGGTTGCTGACCGGTGTCAGCGCTGTTTTTTTGTATCGTGTCCATGTTTGTCCTTCGAGCGGGTTATTGAATTTCTTGCTTGATTGTAGGCAACGACATCCGCCAAATCTTGCGCCTGATCAAGGATTGCGGTCTCAAGCGAGCGCATAGTCGAGCGCAACACCGGCGAACACCGCCGCACCCAGCCAGTTATTGTGACGAAATGCAGCGAAGCAGCCCATGCGGTCACGTTCGCGAATCAGCTTGTAGTGATAGAGCGCGCAGGCGGCTGCCACGGCCAGGCCGGCGATGAACCAGGCCCGCAAGCCGTACTGCCAGCCGACCAGCAGGGTGATGCCGAAGCTGAGCGCATAGCACAGCATCACTGCCGCCACGTCGAAGCTGCCGAAGGTGATGGCCGACGTGCGGATGCCGATCTTCAAATCGTCGTCGCGGTCCACCATCGCATATTCGGTATCGTAGGCGACGGCCCAGAAGATGTTGCCTGCCAGGAGGAGCCAGGCGGCGGGCGGCACCGTGTCCTGCACGGCGGCGAATGCCATCGGAATGCCGAATCCGAAGGCGATGCCGAGATAGGCCTGGGGAATGGCGAAGAAGCGTTTGAAGTAGGGATAGCTGGCGGCGATCAGCACCGCCGCCACCGACAATTGCTTGGTCAGCGCATTCAGCGGCAGGATGAGTGCGAAGGACACCAGCGCCAGCGCTGCGGCGACCGCGACCGCTTCCCAGCCGGCGATCCGGCCGCTGGTCAGCGGCCGCTGCGCGGTGCGTTTGACATGCCGGTCAAAATCCCGGTCGGCGTAATCGTTGATTGCACAACCGGCCGATCGCATCAGCACGGTGCCGAGTGTGAAGATAAGGACCAGCTGCCAGTCCGGCCTGCCGGCGGACGCGAGCCAGAGCGCGGTGAGCGTCGGCCATAGCAAGAGTAGAATGCCGATCGGCTTGTCGAGCCGGACCAGTTGCACATAGAGTGAAAGTCGGTTCATGGTGCGCATATTGCACTGCAAAAGCGAATTATAAGCGCGCCATGTAGTCTTTCAGTTATCGTAACGCGACTGTCACATCAGACCTATAACATTCAAAAATTTGGAGACAACAAATGCAATTCAACTGGAAACCGGTTCTGGCGGCGGGCGTAGTGGCTGCCTTCGCGGGTCAGGCACATGCCGCGACCGAAATCACCTGGTGGCATTCCATGACCGGCGCACTTGGCGAGCGCGTGGCGGGACTGGCGGATCAATTCAACAAGAGCCAGTCCGAGTACAAGGTCAACCCGGTCTTCAAGGGCAGCTACGACGAAGCCATGGCAGCCGCGGTTGCCGCCTATCGCGCCGGCAATGCGCCGCACCTGCTGCAGGTATTCGAAGTGGGCACGGCGACGATGATGTACTCCAAGGGCGCGGTAGTGCCTGTCGCCGACGTGATGAAAGCGGCGGGTGAAAAATTCGACGCATCGGTGTATGTGCCTGCGGTAGCGGGCTACTACACGTCGCCAAAGGGCGCCATGGTGTCCTTCCCCTTCAACAGCTCGACGACGGTGTTCTACTACAACAAGGACATGTTCGAAAAAGCCGGCCTTGACCCGAACAAGGCGCCAGCGACCTGGCAGGAAGTGCTGACTGCCGCGGCCAAACTGAAGGCCAACGGCGAAAAATGCGCCTACACCACCGGCTGGCAATCGTGGGTGCACATGGAGAATTTCTCCGCGTGGCACAACGTCGAATTCGCATCGAAGAACAACGGTTTCGGCGGCCTGGATGCGCGCCTGAAATTCAACAGCCCCTTGCATGTCCGGCATATCGAGAACATGGCGAACTGGGCCAAGCAGGGTTATTTCACTTACGGCGGCCGCAAGAATGAACCGGAAGCGAAATTCTTCTCCGGCGAATGCGGCATGCTGACATCGTCCAGCGCGGCCTATGCCAACATCGCCAAGAATGCAAAATTCAAATTCGCCGTTTCGGCATTGCCGTATTACGCCGACGTCGCCGGCGCGCCGCAAAACACGATCATCGGCGGTGCATCGCTGTGGGCGATGAGCGGCAAGAAACCGGAAGAGTACAAGGGCGTGGCGAAATTCTTCAAGTTCCTGTCGCAACCGGAATTACAGGCAAAGTGGCACCAGGAAACCGGCTACCTGCCGCTCACCACGGCTGCTTACGATATGACCAAGAAATCCGGCTTCTATGAAAAGACGCCCGGCACCGACGTGTCGGTGCAGCAGATGATCGTCAAGACCACCGACAAGTCGCGCGGAATCCGGCTCGGCAACTTCGTGCAAATCCGCACCGTGATCGACGAGGAACTGGAGAACGTCTGGAACGGCAAGAAGTCCGCCAAGGAAGCGTTGGATACGGCGGTCAAGCGCGGCGACGAGTTGCTGGCACGGTTTGAAAAGGCCAATAAATAAGCTGTCCGGGCCTCTGTCGGGTCGCATACGCATCGTGATGGAATGAAGGAGTCCCGGCGGTTCGGGAATCCTTCACCCATTTGTGCGTGCCGGCCGGCAACGGATTTCTTTTCACCCTGATCGGTCGGCGCATTCCCGCGCCCACGTTTCCGCACATCGTCCCGTACCATGGAAAAACGCGCACGATTCAAATCGCCCTGGCTGCCGTATGCGCTCGTCGCGCCGCAGATCGTCGTCACGGTGCTGTTCTTTTTCTGGCCGGCGGCGCAGGCGCTGTACCAATCGGTGCTGATACAGGATGCCTTCGGCATGTCGACCCAGTTCGTCTGGTTCGACAACTTCAAGGACTTGTTCAACGACGGGAATTACCTGGAGTCGTTCAAGACCACCGCCGTATTTTCGCTACTGGTGGCATTCATCGGCATGACGCTGTCGCTGATCCTTGCTGTCTTTGCCGACCGCATCATCAAGGGTGCGGCGGTTTACAAGACATTCCTGATCTGGCCGTATGCGGTATCGCCGGTCGTGGTCGGCGTGCTGTGGCTGTTCATGATGAGCCCGAGCCTGGGCATCATCGCCCATCTGCTTGCCCGCATCGGCATTGAATGGAACAGCCTGCTCAACGGCACACACGCGATGATCCTGATCGTGATGGCCGCGGTATGGAAGCAGATCAGCTACAACTTCCTGTTCTTCCTCGCCGGCCTGCAAGCCATTCCGAAATCCCTGATCGAAGCCGCCGCAATCGACGGCGCCGGACCGGTGCGGCGTTTCTTCACGATCGTGTTTCCGCTGCTGTCGCCGACCACCTTCTTCCTGCTGGTGATCAACATGGTGTACGCCTTCTTCGACACCTTCGCGATCATCGAGGCGACCACGCATGGCGGACCCGGAAAGGACACCGAGATCCTGGTGTACAAGGTCTTCCAGGATGGCTTCAAGGGCGGCGACCTCGGCAGCGCGGCGGCGCAGTCGGTGATCCTGATGGTGATTGTGATCACGTTGACGGTGCTGCAGTTCAAGTATGTGGAGAGAAAGGTGCAGTATTCGTGAAGGTGCCTACGTTTGAACTTCTCCTTATTAGTTCCCTTCCCCTCGTAGGGGGAG
>NZ_DAIUCO010000140.1:0-13262 GCF_036846085.1 Noviherbaspirillum sp.
CAAACATGGCCTTGGGCGGCTTCACGCCAAAACAGCGGTTGGCCATGGCCGCGTGTCTCTACTTCTGAACCCCCTCAATTCCGGGGGGATTACCGACAGATTTGATTCGCCCTTCTTTTCCAGTAGTTCTACTTGCCGCCGTCGCGCCCATAACGCGCCTTCCTAAATGGTTGAGAATGTAGCTATCTAGCGTGGAAATGGCGTGACTGCGACGGTGAATCGGAACGCACCGCAGCGCTCCTCAACGTAGATATTTTTCTCGAACTTCTTTTGGGACGTCGACAAAACGTAACTCCTTCTAGTGTAGAAGTTGCGTATAGGAAAAGGCGCGCTCATTTTTAGCGAAAATTTTCACCAAATTAGTTGAAGAGTAGCGCGACTAGCGGGGATCGAACCCACGACCCTTAGCTTTGGAGGCTAAAGAGGCCATTCTTAAGTTCGATTAATTTCGTTATTACAAGCCCCGTGCTCTTTACCTACTTAATGCAGAAAACAAATAGGTTAACACTCAATAACTGTAAATCGTGCCGACATAGGGAGAGCAGAAAACGTTTGCACCATTTTCCAGTCGATCAGGTGAAAGAGAGGCGGGAAAGAAAAATCTTTCACCGTGAAAGATTCGGGCAAAAGTGCAAGCCAAATATCATTGGGTCCATGCGCACTATCGATCCAACAGTTGCTGACACTTTGCATCTAAATCATTTACTGAAGCAGAGGTGCTGCCAATCCTGTTACCGCCTTCATCCTCAAGCCAGAGCAGTGGCTTGCCGTTTTCTTCCAGCTCTACCCGTACCTGGTAATTAATTTCATCGCATAGCTGGAACACATGCGGCGCATTCCTTACCGCCGACAACAATCCTCCAAGCGCTGCAGCACGCAGGTCTTGCAACATGTCGTCGTTACGGGCAGACAATGCAATCCGCTCGCTGTCTAGGCGACTTTCAAGGTCGGCAATACGCTTGTTTGCTTCAGCCAGATGGGTCTCTTTTGCCTTAAGCTCGCCTTTCAGCTCACCCAGTTGCAGTGACATCGCGCCATTTCGGTCACGCAGATGATTGAGTTCCACGCGGGTGCGTTGCTCCTGCGCGGTACGATCGTCTTCCACCTGCCTGACGCGCTCGCGCAGATTGCGCTCGGCTTCGCGCGCCGTATCGAGTTGCAGCAATACATAGCGGCGATTGCCTTCCGCCTGCTCAAGTGCACGGCCATGCTCCTGCCGCATCAGCTCCAGCTCGGTACTGAATCGCTGATGTTCTTCAGTGCGCAAGCGCCGCTCCGTTTCAGTATTGGCCTGCCATCTGGCGACCGACTCGGCCAACTCCCGGCATTGCGCTTGCAGCGCTGCCGCCTGTTGTTCTGCATCGCTGCTTCGCCGCCGCTCGTCGTCCAGCGCCTGCTGCAGCGCCTGCCGATGAAGGAGCTCTTCCGCACGCAGTGCCTGGATGGTTTCGACCTCCCGCAATGCGTCGTCCCGCAGTTTGCCTGCCGCGATCTGCTCGGCTTCCAGCGCCTTGCTCGCCGTGTCGACCGCTCCGGTCCATAGCTGCTCGATCGTCTGCTCCACCATTTGCAGGTACGACTCGGGCATGCTCGTCTTCAGGGTACGCCGGCTCAGGGCCTTGCCAATTTCTTCGCGCAGCTCGGTCAGATCCCTGGAGATATCGGTGAGGGAGCCTTGCTGCGTGATGTCACGCACAATGCAAACAGACGGTTTGTAACCCTTGAAGGAAAGCTGCATTGCCACATGACGGGTGAGCTCCTTGCGACGTGCGCCCTCCAGTTTCATCCGTCCCACTTTTTCCTGCAGTTCTTGCCGCAACTCGTCTGTCAATTGCATTGCCGTGCTTTCCGCAATGACCGCGCTTCACGCATGCGCGACCTTTAATGATTCAACCCGACAAGCATGTTAGCGGTACATTTTCCCCATGTCAAAATTACGCTGTATTACGTTATAAATATTACGTTTTTGATCGGCGTTTCATCATGAAACCGAAATCGCCAAAACCGGCTGCTGCAAGTGATGAACGAGCAAAAACGGGCAAATTTTGTTGACACGGAGGAAATTGTTTCACGCCAGCGAAAAATTCGCGAATGGCAAAACCCAGAGCCCGTGCTGGTTGACAGCCGTTTTTGACGAACCGTCGTTGACATTGGCGATTTCGTGGAACATTGCCGTATTCCGGCCATTTTTCGCATCGGCGGCATGCCAATTTGTCCGTTTCGCGCTTTCGTCCACCATTCACGAGCGTAATCCATTCGATTGCGCTTTCTGACCCCGAATCCTCTATTTCAAAACGTCGACGGCTAGCCTCGCGTGCAATCCTCAGCGTCTCAATGCCTGCAAAAGCCGGAATTTACTTCCGTCATGTACAGCTGAAAGAATGGATTGACTCGGCAAGCAACAGGTCGTCGCTTTTGCGCTGCGTGTACTCTCTGGCCGCTTCAGACGCGGTTTCAAGCTGCAAAGGAAAAGCCGCTGTACCGTCAAAGTGGGGCATATCTTCCTGGTCACGACGTTACCCGGTTGCCCATTCGATAGCGTCATTGCAGCGTGTTGCATCGGGTTCCATTCCGGGATGGCGGTGGGAAGGACCTGACGCCTGCCATGGTCCCGCGCATAGTGCCATTCGCCACTTCGCCCTGGTACACGCCGGATTACCCTGCCTACGCTGAACCCCTTAAACCTTGCCTGGATCAACGGGGCGCCTCGCGCAAACAACGATTGCGCTGACAAGCGTGTAACGTCTGCGTCAGCGACAAGGTAGGCGTCACTTCGCAACACCTATGCTCACGGCTTTTTGAAGTGCGGCGCGCGCAAGCAGACGTGTTGAGTCCAGCACTGGCAATGGAGAATTATCGTCGTTGACGATGAGCGGGATCTCGGTACACCCGAGTATGACGGCGTCGCAGGCTTGTTCTTTGAACTCCTGGATGACGGATAAATAGGTTGCAATGGATTCGGGTTTGACCACTCCATACACAAGCTCATCCATGATGATCTGGCTTGTCTCATCGCATTCACGTGGATGGGGTCGAACACATTGCTGGCCTTTTTCGGCCAGCTTCTGGGGATACACATCGCTGTCCACCAGCCAACGGGTTCCCGTCAATCCGAGGCGTGTATAACCGCGCCTGGAAGCTTCCAGGCTAACGACCTCGGCAATATGAAGCCAAGGTAATGGAGAACGGGGCTGGACGTGGGCGAACGCCTGGTGAATGGTGTTGTCTGGGCAGATCAATAAGTTGGCCCCAGCATTTGCCAACTTCCTGGCGGACGCCAGCATCAATTCACCAACGCCTGCCAGGTCGCCTCGGTCGAGGCAGCGCACGTACTCAGCAAGCGATGGAGTGTGCATGGAAATCTCGGGGTGGGCATGTGCGCCAAGCCGTGCAGCGCCTTCTGCGCAGATAGTCCGGTAACAGAGCGCAGCACCTTCAGCCGAGCATCCAACGATTCCAATATGTAGTGGCATAGACATGTACTGTTTATTTTTGACAGCTTACCGGTGTTGTCAGCAGCGAATGGTGCCGGTAGCGTGACGCAATGTGCCCAGTGAAGGAAGAGGACTGGGGGCGGAAGCAATAACGATATCTTCTTCTTATTCAACCCGGATTTCATTTCGATATTCATTACCCTATCGGCTTCGGCTCGTTGTAGCAGACGCGTTCAACCAGCGAAATACGGTTTAGTCATGGACGCACAATGGCACGATTCTGTCGGCAACATTCGTTTCGGGCCACCTGGTGGCCACGATATGGATGAAAATTACAGTCGAACAGGGGTGTCAAAACGGTCCTACAGGCGTTAGCAATTGGGTCCACGTGAAACAATTTCGTGATTGCAATGCTGTGGATGAATGTTAGTGGATATTCTCGAGTGCAACGTTGTCTATGGAAAAGGTGACTGTCGTGCCGACTTGGACATTGCGTTATTTGCTCAGCCAGGTATGCAACTAGCGATTGGGATGACTATCATGATCGTTGGCATCTTTCACCGTGAAAGATTTCGTACCTGGCTTGGCATTTCACCCAATCTTTCACGGTGAAAGTTACTCGCCATTGAAGGTCGCTGGCTCTTTGGCCGAGGATTTGAATGCCTTGAACAGAATACCGGCCTGTTAAATATTGTCATACAGGAAAGAGGTTAGGCTTCTAGATGCATTTTTTATGGCGGCCGGGCGTACTAGGCGACTAAGAAACTGATGGCAGAGCCTGATGATCTTTCACCGTGAAAGATCCGGGCATAAAAAAGCCGGCAATCTTTCACGGTGAAAGATTGCCGGCTAGATAGAGGATTCGCTGAAGTTCAGTCGTTGTCGGTAGCGCTTGCCTCAGTGATGGGCATGTCCTGATCCAGGTTGGCGCCACGGATGCGTTGAATCAGCTCATCCGGCGTAAAGCCATTGACGCAGGTGATCACGACCTTCGTCCCATCGACCTTGATATCACCGACATGCAACCCCTTGATGCTGAGCGGGTAAGCTTCTATCCGTGGCCGATTGGCGCGCGTGACTTCCGCCAGCGCCCAGTTGATCGCCCCCTGTTCGGACACCCCATCTTCCTTAATCCGCTTCAGTGCCCGCAACACGATATCGGCATGCCCTTTCTTCGTCAGGCCCACCAGAATCATCGCGTTCTTGCCGCCGATGAGCGCCGGGTCCTTGTCGAGCAACGCAATCGCTTCGGCCGGCAGGTTAAAAAACGTCATGCAGCGACTGATAGTGGCTTCGGACTTGGCGATCTTTTTTGCCAGCGACACCTGAGTCAGGCGCGGCTCGCCTGGTGCCAGCGGCATCGACAGCAGGCGCTGGAATGCCTTGCCGCGCTCGTAGTCGGACAGATCAGTACGTGCCTCGTTATCCGCAAGTGCGGCAACCGCCGCATCAAAATCGGATCGGGTATCCACCACGTACGCCTTGATGGTTTCCTTGCCCAGGATCTCGTGTGCCCGCAGTCGCCGCTCACCGGCGATGAGCTGGTAGCGGCCGCCCTCGGCGGGCCGCACGCTGATCGGGACCAGTTGTCCTTCGCTTTCGATGCTGGCGGCCAGCGCGTCGATCGCCTCCGGCGAAAACATGATGCGCGGCTGGTACGGGCTGGGGTCGATGTCGCTGACCGCGATGTCGACAATCGATGATGTCCCGGTGAGTGCGTTGGGGACACCAGCAGCCACCGGCGTGTCAATCACGGCGGGGGCAACTGCCACCGGCTCGAGCGCTGCCGGATTGGCTTGCGCATCGTCGCGTGCCGGTGTCCCGTCCGGGGCTTCTTCATCGTCGAACGATTTCAGGGATGCCAGCGGCATTCTGGGCGCGAGTCTTTGCTTCATGGGTTATACCTCTGCTGTACGGGCTTGCTTGCCCTTGGTTTTTGCACACATCGACAGCAGGAATTCGGTAAATAACCGGTATTCGCCGACCGGCCCGGCCGTGGGCATCTGCAGTGTCAGGGGCAGATAGTTTTCCTGCGTCTTTGGAAATAATTCGCTGGCCGAAATCACCGTCGGCGACAGATTGCCCTTATATGCCTGCAATTGTTGCTGCATTCGCGACACGCGCGTGATGTTGGTCGAATAATGCGTCGGCAAAATCAACAGTTGCGGCCGCACTTCCGGCGAGCGCTCACCCAGCCCGTTGATTTCCGATACCAGGCGCGACAAGCCCTTGACCGCAAACGAATCCATGCGGATCGGCGCAATCACCACATCGGCTGCGGCAATCGCATTCGTCGATGAAAAAGAAATCGATGGCGGACAGTCGAAGATGATGAAGTCGTACTCGTTGACATTGAAGCCTGGCACGTCGCCTGCCGCCGATTCCTTGAACAGCGTGCGAAAGACCAGTTCCCGATTGCCCTTCGCGTAGGTGAACGCCTGCTCGAGGTCGCCCAGAAAGGTATCCGAGGGAATCAGGGCCGGGCCATGGGCGCCAAACGGCCGCTTGATGACGCCGGCGACATTGCCCATCTTGTTGCCACGGCCATTCTTGCTATCCATGAACTGGGTACAAATGGTGGCAAAGGTGCCAGTGACAATTGCGTCATCACTGAGCCCATGTTCCGCCGCTTCATCAATCGTCAGGTCGCTCTCGTAACCCATCAGTTGCGTGAGGTTGGATTGCACATCCAGGTCGATCATCAGCACCCGGTAACCGAGCAAGCCGAGCTGGATGCCGAGTTCGCCGGCCGTGGTCGATTTGCCGACACCACCCTTGATGAGGTCAACCGCGATCACCACCGGTTCCGCCGACACCTTCTTGACCAGATCCTGCTCACGGCGCCAGCGCGCCAGCTTGAAGACATCGGCAATATTGAACAGCCGCACGGCTGGCGACGCCGGATTCTTTTTGTTGGCGCGCTGGATTTCCATCCCGCTGTCACGCAAATGATTGCGCAGCGTGTTTTCTGAAATATTGAGCAGAGCAGCGGCTGCCTTGAGGCGGTAAATCACATCCTCTTGCAGGGCAAATGTTGAGCGCATGAAACCTCCGAATGGCGTGCAATACCAAAGTGCGCCCATTTTCCGCAGAGCATCCGTAACTGTCAAGTGCTATTGGTAGGTTAAAAGCATAAAAGTGTGTTTTAACCTGCTAATTTGCCAAACATGCCAATGATCTTTCACCACACTGGGCGTTGAAATACGCTCATCAGGCAGCGCATGCAACCGGGCATGGTGCTGTCCTGTCATGGGGGGACTGCAGTCGTGGCAAGGGCACACGCGCCTATGCAATACTGACCGCAGACAGACAACCAGGTGGACCATGACAACTCTGAGCGACTACGTAAGGAAGTACCCGGCGGGAGCGCAATTCGTCATCAGTGCGCCGATGCTGCGCATGACGCCGCAGCAATTCGATGCACTGGCCGTTGGCTGGGTCGATGACGGCGGACCGGGATTCAATGTCGTCGGCATGCCGCACCGTAGTGTCGTGGATGGCGAATTTTTCATCAGCCGCGTCAACGTCATTCGCACCACCGCCCCGGTATAACGCACGAACGCATGCGTGCCGTTGCGTACGTCATCCACGGCGGGACGGCAGAACTATCCGTTCGCATACGCTGTCCATTAGCAATAATGACAACAGGTCAACGTGCACTGGTCAATCCGGCTTGCCAGGTCGCAGGCGGCCCCGCCTGACCCCTGCGCACGGACCGGGGCGCAGCAATGAATTGGCTGCCGCGGCGACCAGACGGGATACCACCGCAATGCGAAAAAAGAACAACCCGGCCGACGACGCCGCCATCGACACCGAGCGGTCGGAATATGTGCAGGTGCGCGGCGCGCGCGAACATAACCTGAAGAACGTCGATCTGGCGATTCCGCGCAACGCACTCGTGGTCTTTACCGGCATTTCCGGATCCGGCAAATCGTCGCTGGCGTTTGGCACTCTGTACGCCGAGGCGCAACGGCGCTATCTTGAATCGGTGTCGCCCTATGCGCGACGCCTGTTCCACCAGATGCCGGTTCCCGACGTCGATGACATCGATGGCTTGCCACCGGCGGTCGCCCTGCAGCAGCAGCGTGGCACACCCACCACCCGATCCTCGGTCGGCAGCGTCACCACCTTGTCAAACTCGGTGCGCATGCTGTATTCGCGGGCAGGTGACTACCCGGCGGGACAAGCGCTGCTGTATGCAGAGTCCTTTTCCGCGAACACGCCGGAAGGGGCGTGCCCCACCTGCCACGGGCTGGGCCGCGTGGTTGACGTGACCGAAGCGTCGATGGTGCCCGACGACACCCTCACCATTCGCGAGCGTGCCGTGGCTGCATGGCCCACTGCCTGGCATGGACAGAATCTGCGCGACATCCTGACCACGCTGGGCGTTGACGTCGACCGGCCTTGGCGCAAATTGTCGCGCAAGCAGCGCCACTGGATCCTCTTCACCGACGAGCAGCCGGTCGTCCCGGTGTATGCCGGATTCACGGCAGAAGAAGTGCAGCAGGCTTTAAAGCGCAAGGATGCGCCCAGCTATCAGGGCACGTTCACCAGCGCCAAGCGCTACGTGATGGAAACGTTCGCCAACACGGAGAGTGCGGCCATGAAAAAGCGGGTCGCGCAATACATGGTCAGCAGCACCTGCCCGCTATGCCGGGGCAAGCGGCTGCGACCCGAAGCGCTGTCCGTCACGTTTGCCGGCATGGACATCACCGAATTTTCCCGTGTTCCGCTCAAGCGCCTCGCTTCCCTGCTGCGCCCGTATGCGCAGGGCGACTATCCGGCGTCGGCGACGATGGCCGCACGCCACCCGGAAAAGGCGATCGTGGTGCGGCGCATCGCCACCGACCTGCTTGCCAGGCTATCGATCCTGCTGGATCTGGGGCTCGGTTACCTGACGCTGGAACGCGGCACGCCGACCCTGTCGCCGGGCGAACTGCAGCGGCTGCGCCTGGCCACGCAAGTGCGCTCGAACCTGTTCGGCGTCGTCTATGTGCTCGACGAACCATCGGCAGGACTGCATCCGGCGGACACGGAAGCGCTGCTCGATGCGCTGGACCTGCTCAAACGCAACGGCAACTCGCTGTTTGTGGTCGAACACGCGTTGGGTGTTATCCGCCATGCCGACTGGATCGTCGACGTCGGACCCGGCGCGGGTGAACACGGCGGCCACATTGTCTACAGCGGCACGCTGCCGGGCCTGGCTAACGCAAGCGAGTCGCACACCCGTCGCTTCCTGTTCGAGTCCGGCCCGCCCGCCGCGCCTGCACCGCGCGCACCGGCCGGCTGGCTGCAGCTCACCGGGGTGACCCGCAATAATCTGCAGGGGCTCGATGTGCGCTTTCCGCTGGGCGTGCTGACCAGCGTGTGCGGCGTGTCTGGTTCCGGCAAATCGACGCTGGTGAGCCAGGTGCTGGTGGAACTGGTGGCCGCGGCGCTGGGTCACGACGTCAATGGCAAGGGTGATGATCGCGACGATAGCGACGAGCATGACCCACTGGCGCCGGCCGCGCCGGTCACCGTCGGCGGATCCATCAACGACGGCATGCAAACGATCCGGCGCCTGGTGCTGGTGGACCAGAAGGCGATCGGCCGCACACCGCGCTCCAACCTCGCCACCTATACCGGCCTGTTCGACCATGTGCGCAAGCTCTTTGCTGCTACCAGGATGGCACGTGCGCGTCACTATGATGCCGGGCGCTTTTCTTTCAACGTGCGCAAGGGACGGTGCGACAACTGCGAAGGCGAAGGGTTCGTGATGGTCGAATTGCTGTTTCTGCCGAGCGTGTACGCGCCATGTCCGCTCTGCCAGGGCAGTCGTTTCAACGCAAAAACCCTCGATGTGACCTACAAGGACAAGAACATTGCCGAGGTGCTCGCGTTGACCGTCGATGCGGCATGGGCATTTTTCAATGAAGAACCTGCCGTCCGGCGCACCCTGGAAGTGCTCAGGGAAGTCGGCCTGGGTTACCTGCGGCTGGGACAGCCGGCCACCGAACTGTCGGGCGGCGAAGCCCAGCGCATCAAGCTGGCCACCGAGTTGCAACGCGCAACGCGCGGCAATGCCCTGTACGTGCTGGATGAACCGACCACCGGCCTGCATCCGGCGGATGTGGAAAAACTGCTGGCCCAGCTCGACCGGCTGGTCGAGGCCGGCAATACCGTGATCGTCGTCGAGCATGACATGCGGGTGCTCGCAGCAAGCGACTGGGTCATCGACATCGGTCCGGGTGCCGGCGACGAAGGGGGTCACATCGTCGCAGCCGGACCACCGGCCGCCGTGGCGGCGTCGCCGGCCAGCCGTACTGCCCCTTACCTGCGGCAGTTTTTATCGGGAACGTACTGACCACGCTGCAGCGATGCCCCGCACTTGCGCGGGCGTCGCGGACCGACTGGCAGCTCCGCGTGCCCGGCTCACCACCGTGCCAATAGCCCAAGAAGGCGCGTAAAGCGCGTCTGGCGCCTTTGCCGGGGTTGCCGGTACCGCGAATGCCCGTTAAGGCTCGAACGGGCCAGGAAAGGGCTGGAGGGCCTGAGGACTTGCGTTGCGGGGCGCCCTCCGGCTGATTTAGAACCCATCGAATGCGTCCAGGCGACTTGGGCAGTGGCGGCGGTGCATCTCCACGGATTGGTTGCTGCTGACAGATACCGCCTCGGCACCCGGATTCAGTCATCCCCCTCGGACTCGAGGAAGTCAATGATCTGGGCATCGGTCGGCTCGCCCCACAGCTCGGTGGCCAGCCAGTCGCCGAATGCATTGCGAACAAGTGTCATCTCCAGGCCTTTCTTCAGGTACGGCTTGATCGACTTGTCGGCTTTTTTGGCGAAGGTGGCGAGGAGTTTCTTTTGTTCGGCGGAGACGAGCTGGTCGTAGTGGGTCAGCGCATCCTTGGCGCGCGCGATCATGAAGCGCTCGCGCAGGTTCTTCCTGCTTTTCGGTTTCACCGGCTTGGCCTCGTTGACTTCGATGACCTTGCCATTGGCATAGCCTTTTTTGATCGCGGTCTTGAAATATGCCGCGGCCGATTCCAGCGGACCGGCCCGGGTGTTTTTCTGCCGGCTCTCCACCAGATGCAGGTGCGCGAGCACGACCTGTTCGTCATAGGAGGTATAGATCGCGGTCGCCTCGTCCTTGGATATGCCCAGCGCCATGATGCGTTCGATCATCTCCATGTTGATGATCGGGATGGCGGGCAGCTCAAACGACGACTGTGCCTTTTGATACACCTTGAACTGGATGTCAGCGACCTTGCGGCCTTCCTTGAATTCGAGCAGCTCGATTTCAATGTCGGTGATGGCATTGATTTCGGTGACCGACTTCATCAGGTGGTCGCGCTTGAAGTACTTGTATTCGGGCAGATTGACATCGGTGGTCACCGTGCCGGTAATCGTGTAGTACCAGCGCTCCCACTTGTCGCGGTTGGTCAGGTGCGACGGACTGGACGCGTAGCGCCGGCAGACTTCGTACAGCGCCAGGCTCGACGCGGTGCGCAACTGCGTCTGGTACCACAGACTGAATTTCGTGTAGATGGTCGGCTTCAGGACCATGTGCATGACTTCGGGTGGAAACGAGAAACCCAGCCAGACGGTCCCGCCCTTGCTCTTGAGGCCTTTGGAGTTGTAGATCTTGACCCCGGACAGCAGCCGCTCGCTCGTCCACATTTTCGTGCTTTCCGCCTCGACGCGGATGTTTTGCAATTCGTTGGCGTGTTCCTTCAGCGTTTCATAATCATTGCTGTTGTACTTGGTATCCTTGACCACATCCTGGAGTGCGATCCAGAAGTAAGATTCCGCCGACGGCTCGTCAATGGGCGCGTTGACGCCCGGCCTTTGCTGCTTTTGCGCGGTTGATATGAAGACGTTGTAGAGCTTGCGGGACAACAGGCTGAACTGGCCTTCGACGACACGTAACCCGATCGAGTCATTTGCCTTGCGAAATTCGACGAGCGCGTCACGCCCGTCGCTCGACTCATCCACGCCCGGAATGGTCGGCAAGGTCTTTTTCTTCGGCGATGCCATAAGCCGCTGTCTGGTGAATGAAAACAGGAAGATAATGCCCTTGTGGTGAAATCTGCGCAAACAAAATTTTCACTTTTGAATGACGTTCCCGCAGCGCTCACCGTTGCTGAACATGCGCGTTCCTGCAGCGCTCACTTCACCGTAAGATGGTTACCGAGTCCACTCACCCGTGTTACCGCCCGTGCTCCCCGAACCGTGCCATGTTCCCGCAGGTGTGCACACGAGTTCCCGTAACCGCTCACCGGAGTTACCGTACCCACTCACCATTGCGGCTGCCAACCCTGTATCCATGCGCTGTTGGCGGTGTCCTTAAAGGTGTTAAGGGTTTACAAGGGTTTACTTCTAAAAAACCCTCAATGGCAGCGCCCTTTAGAAAACCCCTGCTGCAAAGCCTTGTTGCATGCAAACGAGGCCGAAGCGCCACCTGTGTTCCAGCGCCGCGTGGCTTGTCCTCCTGCAGGCACCGCGATCGGGCCGCTGGCCGTCTGGATTGCCGAACAAGATGCCGGCGATACGGCGACACGACCGCGGTGCGGTGGTCATCAGTCTTTGCTCGCCTAAGCCAATGGTGAGCTGTACAGGAACACGTCACCGTTTAACCGCTCTGCAGGCACGGCGACTTTCGGGGTGCATGCATTCGTCAGCTTGCCCCTATCGCTGTTCGCACGCCAAGTGCCAGCATAGAGTCCGCACGGGTACAAAAGGTGAGCGCTGCAGGAACACGGCCCATTTTGCGCCTAATCTTCAGAGGTCCTGAACAGATTCGTAAGGTGAGCGCTGCAGGAACATGGGTGAACAGCTTCCTGCACAGCTCACCTTTGCCCGTTCATCAAGCCGCGTTCCAATGCACGCATGGACAAAAGTAAATGCTTACTCTGCATTCTTGGTTCCTGGCATTGGCGATCGGCACCACAAAGGTGAGTTGTTCCTGTAGCGCTCACCTTTGAATTTCCGCTTGAAAATCAAGGAGATCCGCACGGCATCGCCACCCATGTTCCCGTAGCGCTCACCGACAGCGATTCGCCAGCGTGCTTGTGACCTGACAGTGGGGGTTGTCGCGACCATCCCTTTCCAACTGAAAAGTTTAAGAAGTGCGACACGTTCCTGCAGCGCTCACCGTCACCCGATCCAATGCGCCTATTCCTTCCCTGGGCGATCGACGGTGTGCAAGAGAGCGCGCTCGCGCGTCAGACAGAAACAATGATCAAAACTTTCACCGTGAAATTTTTCACATACCGGGATGGGGGTATCGTTCCCGCTGCGCTCACCGTCACCCGGCACGGTGGCAACCCGGGCTCGCGGTGCAACGGTGAGTTGTTCCCGTAGCGCTCACCTTTGCCGTGTTCCTGTAGCGCTCACCATTGGCCCGCGATGAATGACGGTCTGGCGAAAAATAGCAGCTGGCCGACTCGTTCGTTGCAGAAGGCAGCCCCTGGGATGGCTTTTACAAGTGGAATAGGGAAACGCGACACGTGCACCTGGGCACCTGGGCACCTGGGCGCCTGACATCTTGGCTACCAGCGGCAACCCACGTTGCGCTACGAGCAGAGGGTGTTTGCAGCCAAGCGTGCCACGATCGGTCGGGTTTCGGCCCGTATGCGCTCCGCCCGCAGGAGCGGGCATACGGGCAGCGTCCATGCCAGCCCGATCCCCCATGATCTGGTCGTGCTCGCGCCGCTGTCGGAAGACAGCCTCGTGGAGGCGCTTCCACCGGATACGTTCGGGTCACTTTGGCGCGTTTGCCACGAGCGGGGTGTCCCCTTTCATTGCCAAACGATGAGGATGCGCATGCGTGCGTCACTCTGGATT
>NZ_DAIUCO010000141.1:0-13187 GCF_036846085.1 Noviherbaspirillum sp.
GGGTGAAGCAGCGCGTCAAGTTTATTGAAGGCGATGCATTTAACGTTATTCAAGAATACGCGAGCGAACCGCATGCCGCTTTTTTCGTAGATCCCCCATATACAGCAGGCGGGAAAAAGGCGGGTACCCGACTATACCTACACAACTCAATTGACCACATCCAACTCTTTAACGAAATAGGAAAGGTTCAAGGGCATTTCTTACTAACCTACGACAACGCGCAAGAGGTTATCGATCTTGCTGCACGTAACGGGATGGTAGTATCGAAAATACCGATGAAGAACACGCATCATGAAATCATTTATGAGCTCTTAATTAGGAAGGCGTAACGTTACCGTTCAATTTAGCCCGAATTCGATCTTCGAAACGCCCCTGGGCTATTGGGCGTCCGCCAGTTAGCCCTTTCACTGACTCTTCGAGAGTCGTAAAATAAACTGGTGCTGGTTTAATTTTGAAACGATTTTCCCCTGGTACCAACTCAAAATCCAAAACGAACCATGCGATATCTGCGTTGGACAACTCGGAAACGGTTTCCATCGTTCCAATTGACTTGTAAAAAGAGCGATCGACAACTACAGCCATCTTCTTACCCCACCTGCGCAGGGTTGGTACTTTTATTTGAAGCTGGGGCATCAGGCGCTTCGGACCACTGCTCCGGTAGTCTGGCCTCCGAACTTCTGTCGGCCAAATAATTCCACTCCCCCCCTGATCAATGTCTTGCTCGATCTCGGAAAATTCCTTCGCCATTCCTTTACCCGAAAAGTAAACAGCTTGAATTTCAAGTGCCGCCCACATCATCGGGTGGTCGCGAGGCTTAGATGTATCAACGAGAATCATGTCTAAGCGCCCAACATCTGCTCCCTCGTCTGAATCCACTGTTTGCTCTGACTCTAAGAATCCCACTTCGACAGCTATGTCCGGAGATGGTTGGCCTAAAATCGTTTCGCCAACCCATTTGAACGCTTTGTGAGATTCATGAAACCGATTTGGACACGTAGCACGGAGGCCGCCTTGCTCCTCCTCTATCGGGACCGGCGAAATTATTCCATCCGCACTCCGCCTATAAAGACGTAGTGAACAAACGCCCCCAGGTTTATTGCAAAGCGCCCTAACCGTTTCAGTGCTCTTAAAGGGGCAAATTTTGTTCCCTCGCAGTTCAGCATCGGACTTATTTCGCAGAACATTTAGCCTATCTATGTCCCGTGGCTTGCTAAGAGTACCAGCAACCTCTTGCGCCGCCAGTGTTTCAAGCCGTACTCTCTCTTGCTTATTCAGTTTGGATTTCGGAATAGGCCGGAAGTCGATAAGCTCCTTTCTTTGCTCCCTATCTAAGTCGAAGAAAGAAAGGCCATACCATTCCGCAATACCAAATCGCGAAGTAGCAAGAACCTCCGTTAGACGTTGTTCTTCGACAGCTTGTCGATCCAATAACTGCATTTGTTCGTTTATTGTCATTCTAGGAAACTGACGCAATTGATTATTGAAAATAGCGAGAAACAACCGGCGGCAGCTATCGACTTGATAATCGTGACGGCTGCATGCAGGAGTTTCGCACTCTAACAAAACTCCCGCTCGGCTATCACCGAATTGTCGACATATCGCCACATGTATTATATTCATGGTCAATTTTGACCATACACCGCCCTAAGATCGCTATCAATCATCGGGCATTTTCAGCGGCTCAGTCCTTGCGAATAGGCCACTAACGTAGCTCCGTGTGCCTTCAATGTGATTCAATCGGTCGCTGACGCTCTTTCCACTTGACAACAAACTAGCCTCCCTTGAACATTTGTTTATTCTGAAAATAGAGTATGCAATGATCAAGAGTCCACTCGTTATACTGATTTTTTCTTTCTTCATAGCCGCCAACAAAGCGAATGCCATTGAGATTATCGATGATGGCTATAGTTGGTCCTTGAATGGGGAAATTCGGAAAGGCGATACTCAGAAAGCACTAAATCTTTTGAAAGGCCGGAAGGACTGGCAAATGCCCGCTCATCTATACTTGAACAGTCCTGGCGGTGACGTTGTCGAAGCTCTGCTGCTTTCAGAAGTTCTCCGTAAGCTCCATGTTCGATTAACTGTCAGTAAAGGAGGCATCTGCGCAAGTGCGTGCTTTTTCTTGTACATCGCAGGATCCACGCGGGACGCAGACGGTTCATTTTTGAAAGATGGAAGAAGGGTTATTGCGGGTAAGCTTGGTCTGCATCGCCCCTATCTGCGTGGCGTTTCGGACGCACTTACTTTTGAGGCCGAACAGCGCAGTATTATGCGTAAAATCTCAATTTACTTGGATAACCAGCGTGTTCCCCGACGGCTTATTGACAAAATGATGAGTCACTCTTCGGTAGACATTTACTGGGTAACTCGCGAGGATCTCCGGGAAATTGGACGAGAGCGCGCAGAGACTGAAGAGATTTATTTGGCCCAGTGTGCAGACCTGGAGGGTGGCACCATTGACTATGGTGCAATTGGCACAATGGAAGTGTCTTCCAATATGCGACGCGCTGGTTGTGCGATTGCAATTCAAAAAGAGCTTCGGGGTGATTGGCCTAGAAAGTTAAGCGAGGGAAAATGGTTTCCTTCGAATCCACTAGATGCAATTCCTTAGATGCGGTTGGCTACATTGTAGGCATGCATTGAAGCCGCAACGTAAGAGAGTAGGACTTCTCCCGCTTGCTCCTTTTGTCCCGAATTCCTAAGCACTATTTTTTCCGGCCAGCTCGCCAGTGCTGTGCGTAGTGCACCGCAAATCCGTACACAAATTCTTTCTCCCGTAACGGCAAATCCTTTACCACTTCTCCCAACAATTCGCCAAACGCTTCGCTTTGCGTCGTATCGGCCAGTAGTGACGGTAACGACACTTTCAAAAGCTTTGCAAGCTCTTCCAGTCGATCAATGGAGGGAAGCTGCGCGCCGGTTTCGATACGAGATACGGTGACGTTTTCCAAATCGAGCGCTTCAGCCAACTGACTCTGTGTCATACCAAGCCGAGTTCTTGCAATTTTAATATTGCGCCCAATACGTTCACCCAACGCGACTCCCTTTCCCGTTTTTGCTTTTCTCGGCATGTGGCGCTTCCAAAAATCCACATGGTCAGATGGCTAGCATCTCAATTAAATGACGTAATACGACATGTTAATTGATATAAAATGATACTCGGCAGCAACATTGACCTGCTGGTGTCGTTCAAATTTTAAGTACTCCGACTGCCGAACCAGCACTGCGAAGTAACCATTGTGAATAGGGAAAGCGATGAAACAGCTTGAAACTCTTTTAAATCAAGCATCACAAGAAAAACGGGACGCTCTAGCGAAACTGCTTCCACCGGAAATATTCAAAAAAGGTGAGCCTGCCTCAACTGAGAAAATCATCAAGGCGATTCGATGGGCGCATGACGACAGTATCCTCAGAACTGCATTCGCGGCGCCGAAGAGTTACCTGGAAATTTTGCAATCAGTAGCTAAGCATCTGGAAATTAACCTCCCAGTCGACGAAAACAACGATGCGGCAATTGAGCAACGCATCTGCCAGAAAGTAATGACTGGTGTCCTTGCAAAAATGGATGACTCGCAGCGAGCCGCATTCATTGCAGCGATTGATAAGGAATATGGCAGAAACAGCAGCTTTATCGGCACCGGGGGTGTGGCAGCCACACTCGCCGCAGGCAAGTTGGGCGGCTTTTCGACCTACATGCTCGCCTCGTCCGGGTTGGCCGCCGTATCGGGAGCCGCCGGGCTCACCCTTCCATTTGCAGCATACACAGGCTTGAGCACCGCATTAGGTACAGTTCTTGGTCCAGCGGGTTGGATCAGTCTTGGTCTTTTCGCGCTCTTGAAATCTCGCGGGCCGAGCTATGACAAATTGATTGCCGCCATTCTCTACATCGCCATGCTGCGCAACGAACCGGCAGACATGGCCGTGAATACTTGAGGATGCGTCATTTGCCCGAACTGCATTGCCAGTTTCGGTCCTTGCAACGCCCGAATATGCTCTGGTTTTCGGCATATATGATTTTGATAGTCGAACCGACTACACAGCGCCCAGGGATCGTTTGCGATTCTTGGGCGTTTTCTTTTTCAAGGACATGTTACAGGGCTTCCCATTGAAGGAATACAGGAAGGTCCTTCTTGTGCTCGGTTTGCCTGCCATATCCAAGGCCTTGAATGCAATGCGTAACCAGTTTTTCTCACATGAAGGAACAGCATGAAAAGTATTGAAGCCGCAGCAGTTTTTGCCCTGTTTTCCATGGTATCAGCCATGGCGTTCGCCTCCCAGGATTGCAGCCGCTACGTCGCCAGCATCAATAAAGATTTGGCAACCTATCTCTCGACTGTGGGTCCGCGCCCGATGAAGGATATCAGCCTGGACAAGTTCGGAAATAAGGTACACCCTCAATGGGGCAACCCTATCGTCAAGCTGAATTCCTACACGCTGCCGGAATCGATCAGCAAACAACTTCTGTTTCGCATCACCGACGCCGCGACGAAGGGAGTACGTACCGCGAACGGTCGTCTGGCATGTGGATTTAAATACGAAGCGAGCGATGGCTACAAGACGGAGCGAGGCATCATGAACTTCGATGTGGAGCCTTTTTCCAGCACCGATCAGGTGACAATGTACGTCAGCCCTGGAGCGGCAGACAGTGGTGTGCAATTTCGGGCTGGTGGATGGGCACAAGAAATCATCAATGCGGCAGTCCGCAAGTCCTTGGCGAGCGATCCCAAGTACAAAGGCCAGTTTGATGTCGTGTTTTAACGTCCGCAGTTGATACATCTGATGAAACGTCGGCTATCAAAAACAGGTATCTGAATACGAGTTGGGGAAACTTGTGAATACAACTCTTCCAACGTACTACCCTCGCTGACACGTCGATTCAGGTGAGTAGTTCGACAAAGCCCGGAGCTAATATGGACTCTGGGCTTTTTCATTTTCAAATCGACATTGAGGATTCTTACTAATGATGAAAGTTACCGCCAAACCGACTTGGGAATGGTCAGGCAAAAATACCCGGACGACGTCCGGTAGCGGGCGAGCATCGGGTTCTCGTCCTAGCTCGGTCGACCTTAAACAATTTATTCTGCCGCGAAGCATCGATCTGTCTCTGTCATTCGCTCTCAAATATCGCCGCTGAGCACGTCACAGCGACGAAATCTTGCGCCAGCGCTGCAGCAACAAGAATACGGAAACGCTGCACTCCTGAATCCCCTTAACCCCATCGGTCACGGGGATTTTCCTTTTGCACTGCTAATGAATACAAACGACACCGGAGAACCGCATGAGCAATCTCGAAGCAACTATTAAAACCCCGAAAGACTCACTCGCGTCTGCACCCACTACCGACCTACCTGATACGAGCAGCAAGCAGTCATTCTTGCTGTTAAAGACTGGCACTGCAAGCAAGCTTGGCAAACAATCCGAAGGCAGTATCAGTTACGACGTCCTTACCGATACCCATCGGCAGGCCCTGCACATCGTCATCACTGGAAACGATGGTGGTGGCTACTTCAGCAACGAGACTGTCCTCTTTTCGAAGATTGAAGCCTGCATCACCAGTCGCGAACGGGAAAAGCCGTTCCCATCAAAGACTTTCAAAGAAGCATTCGTCGGACGCAGCAGTAACAACGCCGGCTTTCTTGCGGCCATTCTGCATGCTGAGGGTCTTCTCGCTCGCTCCACGGACAACCAGGCGAAGCATGTTCTGGCCGGGGACTGGAATGCCTGGGAAAAGGCCTTGTTGTCCGCGTCTGGAAAGACGATCGAAACCGACCCCGTCGTACCAGGCAAAAAACAAGTTGAAAGCGATTCCACTCCGGATCATAAGGAACACAAGAAAACCCTGACGCTGCCACGCAAGAAGGCAACGTGAGCCGGTTTCTGCATTTTATTCAAAGGATACGACATGGCATCAGCACATCCAAACTTCACGGTCATCGTGAACTGGAATAAGAAGGGATTTGGATGCGCAAAGGCCTGCTCCTACTGCAACTGGCGCGGCTGGCCTGCGCTACCAAAAGGCCCCCAGTCGAAGGAGCAAGTTGCTGCGTTCATCTTGAACTGTAAGAAAGGCACCATATCGATTAGTGGCGGCGCCGACCCGCTCTATCGCTTCGAGGAGAATCTTCCTCATCTCTTGTCGATGGTCCGGGTCATCAAGGAGCAGGGCTTCAAGGTGCGCGTCATTACACGTGAGATTGAGCACATTGCGAAGCTAAGAGGCATCGTCGATCGCTTTTCAATTTCTCTGGATTCGGACGTACTTGCCGCCTTGGACGGCTACCGAGAAGAATGGAGAGGCTTGGATATTGAGTACTCAATCGTCCTCCCTCCCTTCCCTACCTCGCAATTGATCACGTTGATGCCGCAGTACGCAGCGCTGCAACGACAGCTCGGTCGTCGTCTTGTCTTGCGGGAGAACTTCAACTCCCTCCACAAGGTGGACTTCAGCCAATTGTCCTCGGGTCATCAAGGCATCGTATTCGTCCCCAAGGCATTGTGTCTATCAGGCCGTTACCTCGCAGACCAGCAGGAGTACTCGGGCCAAGACATCTTGCTGGACCATCAGCAGCTGTTCGCCTACCTCATGCATGACCCTCGCATTCACTTATTCGGTGGAGCGGTCAAGCACATGCTGAGCCCGTCGATCCACAGTGAGTTTACCGATATCGATCTTCTTGCGACAAGTACCGATGTCATGACGCAGCTACAGGAGCACTTCGGTTATCGGTTCAAGGAGGTAGCGGAGACAGCAAGCTCCTCTCCGCGCTACTTCCTTGGCAAGTCCAGCCGTGCCGGCAAGCCCATTCACCTTGTTCTCGTCAAGTCGATAGAGGAAGCCCGACGATTCATTCTCGCTGCGCAGTACGACATCGATCGGGTTGGCTACTGCGATGGACAATTCTTCTTTGACGAACGCATTAGCGAGGCAGCTATTCGGCATGCAATCCAGACCAAACAAGCCACCTTCGTTGGAGGTACACGCGACATGACGTTATTCAGCTCTAACCGACCTCAAGTTGAAGCACGCCACCAGGGCAAGCTCGCCCGCCGTGGTTTTGTTATTCACGATTACAGGAAACTAGACTATGCAAGCAACCATCTTCATCCCTCCGGAAGCCATGAGAACCGTAGAGGCGATTCAGTTGTTAGATTACTATGATCGGGTTACGCTAAGCGATCAGCCCGCAACCGATTTGACAGCCGCACCAGGCTACTTCCTCAACACTGCAGCGTTACGTATCGCCGAACTACCCGCCGCAGCAAGCATCGCCCTGTCTTTGTCGCCTGACCAAGGGAAGGCCTATACGCAGTCCCTGACCGCTCCAAAAGAGCTACGTGGCGTCGTCTACGCTGGCGCACCCTATCTTCCTCCCCATTACGCGAGCATCATCCGGTACTGGTCACCCATAGCCGTCAGCGCCTTCCATCAAAACGCCGTCTACTACCAGAACGTTCATAACGCCTATCTCGTTCAACTCACGTTTGCAGAGGGTGAAGATCCGATGGACTCGTATGCCGAGCGCATGCCGGCCGACGAGCTGCTAACCGATGGCATCGTGTTCTGCATTTCGGGACTTGCTGCCCGGCTGGAAGATTGCGATTCGCAGCATTTCGTCGAGATCTTCCTGCCGATCGATCCCGTCATTCTTGGCATCGAGCATGACGGATTGCGATCGACTGACGAGTACCGCTTCGATGCGTCCGGTCAGTGGGAACGGATTTATGTACGTGTCGCTGACATCATGGCGTCGCCCAATCCAGACCTTGTCGCAATCTCTGCACTCCGTAGTGAGCTTTTTGACTACGGCTACGTGTACTGACCTTCCAAAAGCAGCAGATCACTTCCTCGCGCTCTTTATACCTTTCGCAGGCATAGAAAGCGTCCTCAATCTCGTGCCCAACGCAATAAAGGGCTAGAGCGCATCTCATCAATCAATATCGAGAGCCGTCCAGTTCACATGGCCGGGTGCGGGTTCGCTCACGCAGTTTTTTCAATGAAAGGATATTCCATGGTTCCGCGCGCTATCTCTGAAGCCGCAATCTTTCGTCTTGGCCGCTTGGTCGCCACACCGCAAGCGCTGTACACCCTGGAACAGCAAGGTGTCACCCCATTCGCATTATTGAAACGTCATGCATCAGGGGATTGGGGTGATGTGTCGGCCGAGGACGCTATGGCCAACCAGATCGCCCTGCAATCCGGTTCTCGGCTGTTTTCCGCGTACCGCATTGGGGACGATTCAAGGATATGGGTCATCACAGAGTCGGACAGGTCCTGTACGACCATCCTCCTTCCAGCAGAGTATTGACGCGACTGAAGCAGATTATGTGCGTCACTTTTAGATCACGCATACAGGTTCAGGAAATCGATAGGCTGAGCTGACACAGCTGGCACGCTGGCACAGAAGAACTGCGATGTTGGTCCTTTCGATGTGCCAGCGTGCCAGCTGTGTCAGCTCACTGTATCGAGATTCTGCAAGTACCTAATGCGACGTAGCGACTTACCGAAAATGGACCAAGCTGTAGAGGCTTCAACAAACTTGCATGGCTGCCAGATTCACATGATTGCAAGCGCGGGTTACCGTAATAGAAGATAGCAAATCGACAGGCGCCTTTCAGTTTCAAGGACTTGGAAGACTTGTTTCGACAACAGCCACTCTCAGCAGCATTGGAAATATCCTTGACGGCAAAGTTATTACGTGTAGACTTGCGGCCTTACAAATCAACGCCGTCGTAGCGTTCGATTTGTCGGACCGTAGTTACCGCACACAACTACTTGGTTTGGCCACCTTTAAGCGCCACCGCATCGAAGCATCGCTTCTCAGCGGACCCCCGACCCCGTAAAAGATTTAACTTTAGCTGCATGGCATTCGAGCGTTTAACGCCGTTGCCTTGCTTTTGACGCTCTCGACACTAGTGATTTGGTCTATCGAATCTGGTGCGGCTTCTTTGCGCACTTCTATTTGAGACTTCGTCATTGGTGCCGACCGTTGCACACAAAATGAGGGAAAAATGAAGCTACGGCCTATCAAATGGACGAAGGCAATCCTGGAAAAGTTACCGGCACACGTTGTCGGCGCGGCTTCCAGCAACTACGAGATCACTGACCCGGTAGTCGCAGGACTCAAGCTACAAGTTGGAACCACTGGGCGAAAATTCTTCTGGTTCCGATACACGTATCGTGGAAAAAAACTGGCGATTCGAATTGGTGAATTTGGCCCTATCTCGATTGAGGAAGCACGTGACATTGCTAACACGGCCCGAGCAATTGTTGATCGGGGTGGGAATCCACAGGATGAGCGGGACCAGCAGAAATCTATGCCGCTGGTGCACGAGTTCGCTGAAAACGAGTATGTCCCCCATGCAGCATTAAACAAGCGAACTTACAAAAACGATATTGCAAAATTTCGCGATCACATTCTGCCGGTGATTGGACATCTCCGTTTGTCCGAGGTTACTACGCGAGATGTTCAGATGCTGCTAAACGGCTTGAAAGGCAAGCTGGCACCAGCGACCATTAATCGTGTGCATGCCCTTCTGAGTGTCTTCTTTAACCTGGCCGTGTCATGGAAGCGAATTTCGACCAGTCCATGCGACGGGATCAAGAAGCTCAAGGAGAACAGTAAACCGGAAAACTTTCTGACCCCAGATGAGGTTCGTCGCATTCTGGCCGCTGCAGCTAAGGATTTTAATCAGATTGCCGGACATGCGATTTCAGCGTTGCTTTTAACCGGTTTACGTCGATCTGAAATCTGCCTAAGTCGCCATGAGCATTTGAATTTAGGAGATGAAAAGGGAGGAGGATCGCTTTATCTGCCGCACACCAAGAGCGGCCGTTCTCGGCATGTAGTTCTTAACGATGCTGCGCTTGAAGTGTTCCGGAGCGTACCTCGCATTGGCGATTCGCCTTGGATTTTTCCTGGGAAGGATCCGATGAAACCGCTGAACAATCCTACCAAGGCATGGCACCGTATTTTGAAAGTTGCCGACGTAAAACGTTGTCGTTTACACAACTGCCGGCATTCATTTGCAAGCATGCTCGTCAATGAAGGCGCTTCGCTATACCAAGTGCAGCAGCTGCTCGGTCATGCATCAAGCGTTACGACTTCCAGATATGCGCATTTGGCTTCCAGCACTTTACGCAACACGTCGCAGCTCGTCGCCAATCTCGTCAACGAAACTCAACAATGAAAGGAGTCCCGGCCATGGCGTCGGGACATGACAACCATGATCACTATTAATCAATACAATCGTGTAGAAGAGAAAAAACCTTTCAAAGTTGACCGAGATATCGATGCAAAAGCTTTCCGCCTTCTTGTTGGAAGCTGGGACCATGAGGTTAGGAACGATAAGGAGACTGCACCGATCTTCACGATGTGCAATTACGGTCGAATGCGAAATCGCACGAAGGCCAATATCGTCAGCGTCACTGGTATTGTTCTTGACGTTGATGACGGAAATCCCAATAAGCAAGTGGAAGATGCGCTGGCCCGCTTGGAACCATACGCTTTTTTCTGGTACACGACATACCAGGCCACGCCAGCTAATCTACGTAGCCGAATAGTCGTACCAATCTCGATACCTGTAACTGCCCAAGCCTACGAAAAGGACATGCTTGCGCTACGCCTAGCGAATTGGCTTGGGCTCGCATTCGATGACTGTTCCGAGAAGGCTACACAATTCTATTTCTTGCCGACGAAGCGGACAAAAGATAGCTTTGCCGACACTTACATAAATGAGTCGGATGTGTTGTTCGATATCGGAATTCTTCCGCGTGTAGTGACGAGGCCAGAGAAGAGGAAAGACGGATCCGCAGCGGGGGACCAAGTCGCCATCTACTCTGCCGTCGATCAACTGGTGACTACCATGTTCGGAGGCGTGGCACCGATGTTCACCGCGGAGCGGATCCATGCCTACTCTGGCGGCGTATGGCAAAGCATTGATCCGGACAGATCCTTCTGTCGGCAGATCATCGAACATCATGAGCGCAAGATCAGTATTCCGCAGGCGATGGATCTGATGCATGCCATGAAAGTTATGTTTTCCTGCGACAGATTTCCCGACGCAGCGACCAACAAAATAACGCTGACGAATGGCACGCTGAATACCGATACGGGCGAACTGGAACCTCACAGCCACGAGAACTATCACCGTTCCGGCATGCCATTTGCCTACGACCCTGAAGCAAAGTGCGTTCTCTTTCTAAAAACACTGGACGACATTTTCCTTGGCGACGACGACAAGGAAATGAAGATCATGAAACTGCAGGAATGGACAGGCTGCCTGCTGACGCCCATGGTGAAGTTCCAAGTGATGATGTGGCTCTATGGAGCGGGTGCGAATGGCAAGAGCCTCATCATGCACGTCATCCGGGCGCTTCTTGGAGCCCAAAACGTGTGCTCGATACCACTCTCGCAGCTGGGTGCACGTTTCATCGGTGCCGAGCTGGAGGGAAAGCTGGCAAATATCGTAGACGAGATTGCTACGAATGCGCTCATGCAGGAGGAGGAGCTTAAGAAGATCATCAGCAGTGACCCGATTCTGGTAGAGCGCAAAGGCAAAGACCCTTACTTTTTTTCGCCAACGGCGAGGATTATGGCGGCTACCAATACTCTTCCGCCAAGCAAGGATTCCACCCACGGACTGGACCGTAGGCTCATGATTCTTACCTTCAATCGAACCTTCAAGCCGGAAGAGATGGATCGTGACCTCGTTGCCAAGCTGGTGCAGGAACTGCCAGGGATCTTCGTTTGGGCACTCGGAGGCATGCTGCGCCTGAAAGCTCAGGACAAATTCACAGTACCACCATCGAGTCTAGCGGCTATGGAAGACTTCAAGTCCTGCCGCAACTCCGTAGCGCTGTTCAAACGCGATTGCTTAGAACTGCCAGGAGCCAATCTGACGTTGGTGGGCGGAAGCAACCAGTCGTTCCGCTTCCCTTCTCACGACCTCTACAGAACGTACAAGACGTACTGTGTCGCCAACACGTATCAAGCGTTCGGGAAAGAAGGATTCGGGAAGAAGCTCAAGGAACTCGGGGTCGAACAGATCCGTACAGGTGGCAAGCGGTACTACGTTGCGAAGGTCGTCAACCTCGAAGAAGCAGGACTTTCCGATGATCGCCGTCCCGGTCCCACGATGGTCCCATTTTCAAGTATTGATGACGACTTGGAGGCGGCGTAAGCAGAAGCACGCCGCATGACGCCCTACTTTCATCTGACAAACCAAGATTCAATTATGAAAAATGCAAATACCAACAGAATCGTTCAGGATAGCGCCGAGCTTTCCACCTCCACCATCTCGCTTGGCCGTTGTGGCACGGTCGTCAATCCAATGACAGCTCATTTAGTCGACTGCGCTGTATTACGGAGCACTTACGGCGTCATTAGCGACTGGGAACCTCCTGTTCACGTGTACACAGATGAATACTTTGAGTATTACGGCTATCTACGTAAGGTACCGCCCTGGGATGGCATGACGCGCACGCTTGCTGTGTACCCAAGCGATGGATCAGGAGGCGACTTTTGGGTTGTCAAAGAATCGCCTAAACCTTGTTTTGAAGGAGGCGCCGATAGTATCGTTTATCTTTACATTCCGTACATCGCTGGTCATGCACCCGATTTTAGTATGGAAGATTCGATCATCTGGTTTGCGGACGGCAAGGTCGTCGCCCATGGGAATATCCAGAACGTTCTACAGAATCAAATCATCGTCGTTCGCGATGGACTCATCGTTCCAATTATCGTAGAGCGCTTCCCCTATCCATTCCCGCCGTTTGAAATCCACCAATGCGTAATTGAAGAATGTCCCTCCGCGTATGCAGGTCTTTTCACTGAAGCTGCTTGTCCTGTTCCTAACGATAACGCTATTGGTCATGAGGTAACTTCGAATGCATTAAGCCTACCACCTTTGGCGAATTTGATGGACGACAACAGTCTTGGATGCGGCATTCTGGAAAATTTGGAAGATATTATGAAACGCCAAGGTTTGGCGTAACGATTGGCTGTCCCAGGTCCGGCCGATACAACCAAATTTTGTAGGACATGCTGGCGGTGCTATGCCAAGAACGGCAGCATGTCCGTGTAGGTGCTGCTCCGGATATTTCGCATTAAAGTTCTCCGACACATTTCTGATCTCAACGCAAACAAACCTGAATTCATGTAGGGAGAATTTGTCAAATACCTGTGAAC
>NZ_DAIUCO010000142.1:0-13125 GCF_036846085.1 Noviherbaspirillum sp.
TTCTTCTCCTGACGCACGCGCCGCTCGGCAACGCCTTCATCGAGGCGGCCACGCATGTCTTTCGCGGACGGCCGGAACGACTCGAAGCGATCGATGTGCGCGCGGACCAGGACCCGGCTGAAGTCAATAAGCTGGCAAGCGAAGCAATCCGCCGGCTGGATGTCGGCGCGGGCGTGCTGGTGATCACCGATGTGATGGGCGGTACGCCATCCAACTGCACGCTCCGGCTGTGCGACCCCGGCCATATCGATATCATCGCCGGCATCAGCCTGCCAATGCTTCTGCGCGCGCTGACATACCGCAACGACACGCTGGATGTCGTGGTCGAGATGGCGCTGGCCGGGGGGCAGAGCGGTGCGGTGCGGGTCGATAACAGGGTACGCCTCGGACCGAGCTAACCGGCAAGCATCGGCCGGCCATGCATCCCAGATCAAGCAGTGCACATTCATTCCGCAACCACGAAAAACAAAAATGATCCAAAAGGAAATCGAAATCGTCAATAAGCTCGGACTGCATGCACGCGCATCGGCCAAGCTCACCCAACTGGCGGCGAAATACAAAAGCGAAGTCTGGCTGACCCGCAACAAGCGGCGGGTGAACGCGAAGTCCATCATGGGCGTGATGATGCTGGCGGCAGGCAAGGGCGCGACCGTCCTTCTTGAAGCGGATGGTGCGGACGAGAAGGATTGTGTGGATGCGCTGACCGAGCTGATCAACAACAAGTTTGGCGAGGGCGAATAAGGCACATGGCTTCGTTCACGCTACACGGCATCCCGGTTTCGCGCGGTATCGCGATCGGCCGCGCGCATCTGCTCGCGCCGGCGGCGCTGGACGTCAAGCATTACCTCATTCCCGAAGAACAGGTCGAGGCGGAGGTGCAGCGGCTGCAGATGGCGATTGCCGCCGTGCACAAGGAACTGCAGACCATCTGGAACGAACTGCCGAAGGATTCCCCGGCCGAGCTGGGCGCCTTCATCGATGTGCATGCGCTGATCCTGTCCGACCCGATGATTTCGGAAGTGCCGCTCGATATCATCCGCAGCCGATATTACAACGCCGAATGGGCGCTGGTGACGCAGATCGATGAGCTGTCGGCGCAGTTCGATGAAATCGAGGACACCTACCTGCGCGAGCGCAAGGCGGACATCCAGCAGGTCGGCGAGCGGGTGCTGAAAATTCTTACCGGCAGTCCCAGCGCGCTGCAAATCAGCCCGGGCGACGGATCGGAAGAATCGGCGGGACGCATGATCGTGGTCGCGCATGACATCTCGCCGGCCGACATGCTGCAGTTCAAAGACCGCGCATTCGGCGGTTTCGTCACCGATCTCGGCGGCCAGAATTCCCATACCGCCATCGTCGCCCGCAGCCTCGATATTCCGGCGGCGGTCGGCGTTACCAACGCATCGGCGCTGATCGAGCAGGATGACTGGATCATCATCGACGGCGACGCCGGCGTGGTGATCGTCGATCCGCCGTCCAAGGTGCTGGAGCAATACCGCGAGCGGCAGGCGCGCCTGGTGCGCGACCGCAAAAAACTCAGCAAGCTGCGCAAGACACCGGCCGTCACGCGCGACGGCACGGAAATCACCCTGTGCGCCAACATCGAACTGCCGGACGACTGCCCGGCCGCATTGGAAGCGGGCGCGTCCGGCGTCGGCCTGTTCCGCTCCGAATTCCTGTTCATGGGGCGCGCCGGTTACGTCAGCAAGCTGCCGTCGGAAGACGAACAATTCGAGTCGTACCGCAAGGCGGTCGTCACGATGAAGGGCAGGCCAGTCACCATCCGCACCCTGGACATCGGCGCCGACAAGCCGCTGGACACGGTCGAGCATACCGCCCTGAATCCGGCGCTCGGCCTGCGCGCCATCCGCTTCTGCCTTGCCGAGCCGCAGATGTTCCTGGCACAGCTGCGCGCCATCCTGCGTGCTTCCGCCTTCGGACCGGTCAAGCTGTTGATCCCGATGCTGGCGCACTCCTTTGAAATCGACCAGGCGCTGGTCATGATCGAACAGGCCAAGTCGCAGCTGCGCGAAGCCAACAAGAAGTTCGATCCCCTGGTGCCCGTCGGTGCGATGATCGAGATCCCGGCGGCGGCGCTGACCCTGCCGGTCTTCGTCAAGCGGCTGGATTTCCTGTCGATCGGCACCAATGACCTGATCCAGTACACCCTGGCGATCGACCGCGCCGACCATGAAGTCGCGCATCTCTACGAACCGCTTCATCCGGCGGTGCTCTACCTGCTGTCGACCACCATCGCCGTCGGCGCCAAGGCCGGCATACCGGTCTCGGTGTGCGGGGAAATGGCGGGGGATGCGCGCCTGACGCGGGTATTGCTGGGAATGGGACTGCGTGAATTCTCGATGCATCCGACGCAGTTGCTAACGGTGAAGCAGGAGATACTGAACAGCGACCTGGCGGTCGTCACGCCGCAGGTGAAGCGGATCTTGCGGATGATGGAGCAGAAGACGATTGTCGAGGCGGTGGAGCAGCTGCGGAAGTTGTAGGGTAGTTTTGGCGTCAGTGAAATGCAAATGTGCTTAGTTCTTTGTAAAACGCCTTCCTCTCGTAGAGGGTGTGGCGGGGGTTTCGCGGGTTACTTCCCTGCGCCTGCGGAACGGATTGTGCGTAAGCGCAATCCCTTGGCTGGGATGGGGCGGCCTGCGCAGGGGTGATGAGGTCGCGCAATCGTATGCAGGTATCCAGCCTTCACACCTCCACCCCAGCCCTCCCCCTAAGAGGGGAAGGGGACCCGACGGAGATGTTGCAAGCTCGTGCACGAATACACGGATCTCTCACCCTGCCACAACCCCCACTCTCCGCCGCGCCGCATACCATTTCCACAGCGTCGGCGCCACCAGCAGCACCAGCGCCAGCACGAGCACCGATGCCGAAATCGGCTTGCTGAAGAAAATCGAGGCATCCCCCTGGCTGATCGAGAGCGCGCGCCGCAGTTGCTGCTCCGCCACCGGCCCGAGGATCATGCCGACGATGGTCGGGGCAACCGGAATGTCATAGCGGCGCATCAGGAAGCCGACCAGTCCGATCAGGTACAGCAGCAGCAGGTCGAACCAGGAATTACGCAAGCCGTAGGCGCCCAGCGTGGCGAAGATCAGGATGCCGCCATACAGCAGGGGCCTCGGAATACTCAGCAGCTTGATCCACAGTCCCACCAGCGGCAGGTTCAGCACCAGCAGCAACACGTTGCCGATGTACATGCTGGCGATCAGGCCCCATACCAGCAGCGGCTGGGTTTCGAACAGCAACGGACCCGGCTGCAGGCCGTATTGCTGGAATGCCGCCAGCACGATGGCCGCCGTGGCCGAGGTCGGCAGGCCGAGCGTGAGCAGCATCGTCAGCGTGCCGGTGCTCGCCGCATTGTTCGCCGCTTCCGGTCCGGCCACGCCTTCGATGGCGCCCTTGCCGAATTCCTCCGGATGCTTGCTCAGCTTTTTCTCGATCGCGTACGACAAGAAGGTCGGGATCTCGGCACCGCCGGCCGGCATGGCGCCCAGCGGAAAACCGAGGAAGGTGCCGCGCAGCCAGGGCTTCCACGAGCGCGCCCAGTCCGAAGCGGACATCCAGATCGATCCCTTCACCTGTTCCAGCTTGTCCTGCTCCCGGTTGAGATAGGTGGCGAGATAAAGGGTTTCACCGACGGCGAACAGGCCGACCGCCGCGACCACCACGTCGATGCCGTCGAGCAGTTCCGGGATGCCCATGGTGAAGCGCGCCTGGCCGGTCTGGCCATCGATGCCGATGAGGCCGATCCACAAGCCGAAGAACAGGCTTGCCAGGCCGCGTGCCATCGACGAGCCGAGCAGGGTGGAGACGGTGACGAAGGCCAGCACCATGATGGCGAAGTATTCGGCCGGGCCGAACTGCAGCGCGAGATTGACGACCAGCGGCGCGACCAGCGTGAGCAGCACCACCGAGATGGAACCGGCGACGAAGGAGCCGATGGCGGACGTCGACAATGCAGGCCCTGCGCGGCCGCGCTTGGCCATCATGTTGCCCTCGAGGGCTGTGACGATGGTGGCGGATTCGCCGGGGGTGTTGAGCAGGATGGAGGTAGTGGAGCCGCCGTACATGGCGCCGTAATAGATGCCGGAGAACATGATCAGCGCGCCGGTGGGGTCGAAGCTGGCGGTCGCGGGCAGCAGCAGCGCCACGGTCAGCGCCGGCCCGACGCCTGGCAGCACGCCGACCAAAGTGCCGAGCGTGACACCGATGAAGCCGAGCAGCAGGTTTTGCAGCGTCAGCGCGACCGAAAAACCGGACAGCAGTGCATCAAAGGTTTCCATATTCAATCACCTCCCAGAAGGCCGTTCGGCAATTGCAGGCCGAGGCCGGAAGTGAAAATGAAAAACGCGGCGGTGGACAGTACCGCGCCGACAACGATGTCGCGCAGCAGCTTGCGGCTGCCGAAGGCGCGGGCGATCAGTATGAACAGGAAGGTGGATGCGAGGATGAAGCCGGCCCAGCCGATCGCCGCCATGTGCAGCAACACCGCGCCCGTCAGGATGGCGAATGCAAGCCAGTCGGGCGTGTCGTGCGACTCATCCATCGGTACGTTGCGCCATCCGCCGGAGATGGCTTGCCAGGCAAGGATGCCGCCGAGTATCACCAGCCCGGCGCCGATTCCCATTGGGAACGCGCGGGGACCGATCTGCGAATAGCCGGTGCCGCTGCCGATGGATTGCGCGCCGATCAGCGTGTAGACGCCGAGCGCGATGAATGCAAGGGAAAGCAGCAATTCCCCGGTATTGATCCGTGAACGGGATGCCATGTGTCACCTCTTTATTATTCTTGCGGCAGGTCCATGCCGCGTCTCCGGCGCATTTCGAAACAGCGCGCGACCTGCGTGCCGCTTCCGAATGCGCGAGGGTAATGCGGCGGCATGCGCGGCGCCGGTACCCGGTCCGCTCATGCCATGCGCGATGACGCCTTACTTCTTGACCAATCCAAGCCCGGCGATGATTTTTTCCGTTTCCTTGATTTCTTTATCAAGGTAGTCCTTAAACGCATCGCCTGCCAGGTAGGAATCGGCCCAGCCGTTCTTGGCCAGCGTTTCCTGCCAGCTCTTGCTCTTGGCGGTCTTCTCCACTGCGGCGATCAATTCCTTCTTCTGGGCGTCACTGATGCCGGGTGCGCCGAACACGCCGCGCCAGTTGGCCAGCACGACGTCGACGCCCTGTTCCTTCAGCGTCGGGATATCAATGCCGGGCAGCCGCTTGTCGGAGGTGACGGCCAGCGGACGCATCTTGCCGGTTTTGATCTGGCCTTCGAACTCGTTGTAGCCCGACAAGCCCACGGTGACATGGCCGCCGAGGATGGCGGCCTGCGCCTCGCCGCCGCCGGCGAACGGAATGTAATTGATCTTGCTGACATCGACGCCATTGGCCTGGGCGATCATGCCGACGATGATATGGTCGGTGCCGCCTGCCGAGCCGCCGCCCCAGGACACGCTGCCGGGATCGGCCTTGAACTTGGTCATCAGGTCTTTTACCGACTTGATCGGCGAATTGGCCGGCACCACCAGCACATCGTATTCGCCGGTCAGGCGTGCGATCGGTGTGACCTGCGACAGGCTCACCGGGGATTTGTTGAGGGCGATGCCGCCGACCATCACGCTGCCGCCGACCAGCAGGGCATCACCCTTGCCCTTGGAGGAGTTGACGAACTGCGCCAACCCGATGGTGCCGGCCGCGCCGCCCTTGTTGTCGATCTGCACTTTCTTGACGATCTCGCCGGTTTGCATTGCCTGCCCCAGTGCGCGGCCGGTCTGGTCCCAGCCGCCGCCTGGATTGGCCGGCACCAGGATCTTCAGGCTGTCGATGGCGAGCGCCGGTGCGCTTGCGATCAGGCTGAGGGCGGTCACTGCGGGAAGCAGCCAGCGGCCGAGGGAAGTGCGTTTCGTGTGGTTCATGTCTCTCTCCTGTGAAGTAACTGCCCGGAATCGCTGTGCACCGCGCTGTGCAACGATATACCGCCGAATGGCTCTTCCCCTTCAGGAAAAGAGGGCCGTGCAATGACGGCTTGTCACACAGCAGTAGAGCGGTAGTTAAGAATTCCAGGCGTACGGTTTTGAACGTTTTGCGCGCTCACCTTAACCAACATAGCTTGCAATCGGCTTTCAGTCTTTGCGATTTTCGAATCCGCCCGCCGATTGAGGTGTTTCAATCGCCGGGCTGGTCTTTCAGCAATGTGCGCGGCGCATGGCCGGTGTAGCGATAGGCAAGCTGGCGCGGCATCGGCCCCTTGTTGCGTTCGCCGCGGCTGCTTTGTTCCCAGGCATGCGCGAGGATGCCGACCGCCCGTGACAGGCAGAAAATGCCGCGCGCCAATGGCGCGGCGAAGCCGAGTTCGGCGTAGATCACCGCGGTCGCGCCGTCGATGTTCATCGGTATCGGTTTTCCCTTGCGATGGCGTAACTCCGCCTCGATGCCTCTTGCGATCGCAGCGAACCGCCCGTCGACAGTGCCGTCGGCCGCCGCGGCGTCGACCAGTTCGAGCAGGCGCGGCGCACGAGGGTCCACCGGATGAAAGCGGTGCCCGAAACCGGGAATGAATTTGCCGTGGGCGGCCGAGAAGGCATCGAGCGCCGCGGCGACGGCATCGGCTATCGGCGTGCCTTGCCCAATACGGCTCTCGACGTCGAGAAACAATTCGACCGCCTGCTGGCCGGCGCCGCCGTGGACGTCGTCGAGCGTGTTGAGCGCCGAGGCCATCGCGCCGTTGAGCGGCAGGCCGCAACTCACCGCCATGCGCGCCACCGCGATCGACGGCGCGTGCGGGCCATGGTCGACCGAGGCCACCAGCGCCGCTTCCAGCAAGCGCGCCTGCGCCGGTTGCGGCAATTCGCCGCGCAGCATCATCCACACCATGTCGGCGAAACCGACCCGGCCGATCAGTTCCTCAATCGGGTAGCCGCGGGTGCGGATCACGCCCGGCTCGATGTCGATGATGTCGGTGCGCCAGTACTCCGCCGCGAGTTCGCTATCGGTCATATCACTCCCTGTTCATGCAATGTATGGATGCCGGCATCGTCGTAGCCGAGGCGCCTGAGCCAGCGTTCCGTATCGGCGGACAAGGCCGGCGCAGGTGCGGCCGGACTCAGCGGCCCGTCATCCATCCGGAAGCCCGCGCCAACGACCTGCTGCGGCCCGGTTGGTGCATCGAAGCGGTTGAGGAAGCCGCGTTGCGCGACATGCGGATGCGCAAGGATCTCCGGCACGCTCAGCACCTGTCCGGCCGGAACGCCCGCATCGATCAACATCGCTTCCCACTCGGTGGCGCTGCGTGCCGACAGGGCGGCTTCGATTTCCGCATTGAGCGCGGCACGGTTCGCCTTGCGGCTGTGCCGGTCGGAAAAACGCGGATCGGTTTTCAGGTCGTCGCGGCCGAGCAGTTTGCACAGCGACTGGTACTGCCGATCTTCATTGGCGGCGATATTCAGCAAGCCATTGCCGGTACGGAAGGTGCCGGAAGGCGCGGCGGTGAAATTCTGGTTTCCCATCGGTGCCGGCGGGATGCCGGCGTTCAGGTAATTCGACAGGGGCCAGCCCATGGTCGATAGGGTAGCCTCCAGCATCGACACATCGATCATCCGGCCACGTCCACTGGTACGGGCATCGACCAGGGCCGCGCAGACGGCAAAGGCGGCGGTCATGCCGCCGATGGTGTCGCACACCGGATAGCCGACCCGCAGCGGGGCGCTGTCCTCGCCGCCGGTCACGCTCATGACGCCCGCCATGCCCTGGATGATCTGGTCGTACGCGGGACGTTGCGCAAGCGGGCCGGTCTGGCCGAATCCGGAAATCGCGCAATACACGAGGGCAGGATTGTCGGTCGACAAGGTTGCGTAATCGAGCTCGAGCCGTGTCATCACCCCGGGGCGGAAGTTTTCGATCACCACCTGGGCATCGCCCACCATGCGCCGGAACAATCGCTTGCCTTCCGGATGCTTCAGGTTGATCGTCATCGATTGCTTGCCGGCATTGACGGCGACGAACGATATTCCCATGCCTTGCGCCGCGGCTTGCGGATCGGCGCCGAGTCGGCGGGCAAGGTCGCCGCCGTCCGGCTGCTCGATCTTGATGACTTCGGCGCCGAGCAGGGCCAGCTGGTAAGCGCAGAACGGGCCGGCCAGGACGTTGGACAGGTCGAGCACGCGGATGCCGGAAAGAGGTAGGGTCACGGTTGGTATGCCATTGATGGATTGCCATGCACGGTTGCCAGCATATCAGTCGAATCCGGTCCGTCAAGCCGCAGCGGACTTGCGTGTTTGACTGCATCCGGCGACTTCGTTATTCTTACGGCATTGCGCCGATTTGATAATCAGCTTGCGGGCGCGTAATAAATACGGCTAAAGCGTGCTTGCATGTAAGTTGCATACAAGACCCGAATTTAGCCCGACGAGCTGACCAGCCGTCGGGCTTTTTGTTGGCCGCAGGTTTTTCATCGCCCAATCGGCTTACCGGCACGGCTTACCCGCCTGCCGGCCTTCGTGATTCATTTTATTTGGACCGCTATGTCATCTGTCGGAATCGTTTCACCCCAATCGATGCACTTCCCGGCGCCGCTACCCCTGCAGAGCGGCGCGTCGCTCGCCGATTACACGCTTGTCTACGAAACCTACGGCACCCTGAACGCCGACCGCTCGAACGCGGTGCTGATCTGCCATGCATTGAATGCATCGCATCACGTGGCCGGCATCTACGAGGAAGCGGACGGGCGCAAGAACATCGGCTGGTGGGACAACATGGTTGGCCCCGGCAAGCCGGTCGATACCGACCGGTTCTTCGTCATCGGCGTCAACAACATCGGCTCCTGCTTCGGCTCGACCGGGCCGATGCACATCAATCCCGCGACCGGCAAGCCCTACGGCGCGAACTTTCCCGTCGTGACCGTCGAGGACTGGGTGAAGGCGCAGGCCCGCCTCGCCGACGCGCTCGGCATCCGGCAATTTGCCGCGGTCATGGGCGGATCGCTCGGCGGCATGCAGGCACTGTCCTGGAGCATGCTCTTCCCCGATCGCCTGCGCCACTGCGTGGTGATCGCCTCCACGCCCAAGCTGTCGGCGCAAAACATCGCTTTCAACGATGTCGCCCGGCAGGCGATCCTGACCGATCCCGATTTCCATGGCGGCGACTTTTACGCGCACGGCGTGGTGCCGAAAAACGGCTTGCGGGTCGCGCGCATGGTTGGCCACATCACCTATCTGTCCGATGACAGCATGGCCGAAAAATTCGGCCGCGAGCTGCGCAACGGCGACTATCAATTCGGCTTCGGCATCGATTTCGAGATCGAATCCTACCTGCGCTACCAGGGCGACAAGTTCTCGGAGTACTTCGATGCCAACACCTATCTGCTGATCACCAAGGCGCTCGATTACTTCGATCCGGCCAGGGCGCACGGCGGCGACCTGCACAAGACGCTGGCAGCGACGCAGGCGCAATTCCTGGTCGTTTCCTTCACCACCGACTGGCGCTTCTCCCCCGAGCGCAGCCGCGAAATCGTCGAGGCGCTGGTCAGCAACAAGCGCCGCGTCAGCTATGCCGAGATCGACGCGCCGCACGGGCATGACGCCTTCCTGCTCGAGGATGAGCGCTACATGAACACCGTCCGCGCTTACTACAACCGCATCTGGCTTGAAATCGACCAAAGGAGGGCGGCATGAATTTCCGCGAACTGAGCGTGCTGCGCGCCGATCTCGCCTTCATCGCCCACTGGGTGCGCGATGCATCGCATGTGCTCGATCTCGGCTGCGGCGACGGCGTCATGCTGGAGTATCTGCAAACCGACAAGCAGTGCATCGGTTATGGCGTGGAGATCGATGATGCGAAAATTCCCGTCTGCGTCGCGCGCGGCGTGTCGGTCATCCAGCGTGACCTGGAAAGCGGCATGAGCATCTTCGCCGACAATGCATTCGATACCGTGCTCTGCCTGTCGGCGCTGCAGATGATGAAGAACGTGGAAGGCATTCTTGCCGATATCGCACGTGTCGGACGCGAAGCCATCGTGTCCTTCCCCAATTTCGCCTACTGGCCGCACCGGATTTCCATTTTCCGGGGTCGCATGCCGGTGTCCAAGCATCTGCCGTATGAGTGGTATGACACGCCGAATGTGCGCTACGCAACAATTAGTGATTTTGAGGAACTTGCGAACCGGGTCGGGCTCGAAGTGCTCGAGTGCATCGCCTTGCACAACGGCAAGCCCGTGACCTTCCTGCCAAACTGGCGTGGTAGTCTTGCCGTGTTCCGATTACGTAAAAAGACCCCTGCATGAGCGTTCCCGCCAGTCAGGCCCCGGCAACCGCCGGAGGCCAACCCGACATCCCGAGTTTTCAGACTTCGCCGACCACTTACTTGCCCTCTTCGCAAGTATCCCTGTCCGAAGGATCATCAGTCGTGGATGCCATGAAATGAGTGCTGTATTGAAAGCCAAGGAAAGCGGCGCCAAGGCAGCGCCGCGGATTCGCGATGCCTTCCTGCACCCATCGGCGTGGACCATGTTCTTCTTCGGCTTCGCCTCCGGACTGCCCTTCCTGCTGGTTGCCGGCACCCTGGCGTACTGGCTGCGGGAAAACGGCATCACGCTGAAGGACATCACCATGATCGCCAGCGCCGGCATGGCGTATTCCTTCAAGTTCCTGTGGGCGCCCCTGGTCGACCGGCTCAGGCTTCCCCTGCTGGGGCGGCTGGGGCAGCGCCGCAGCTGGCTGCTGCTGACCCAGTTGCTGGTGATGCTCGGACTGATGGCGATGGCATCGGTCACGCCGACGCAGCTCGGGCTATTCGTCGGCCTGACGCTGCTGGTGGCCATCGCCGGTGCGACGCTGGATATCGTGGTGGATGCCTACCGCATCGAGATCGCCCCGGTCGAAGCACAGGGAGCCCTGGTTGCCACTTATTCGCTCGGCTACCGGATCGCGCTGATCGTTACCGGCGCACTGGCGCTGGTGCTGGCCGACCATGCGGTCTGGCCCAATGTCTACCGGATCATGGCGGCATGCATGCTGATTCCCGTCGTCACCAACTTGATGGCGCGTGAACCGGAAGTGCTGCGCATCCAGGTGCAAAGCTGGTCGCAGGGTCTGCGGGAAGGGGTCGTCGAACCGTTCGCCGACTTTTTCCGCCGCTTCGGCGGACGGGTGGGCCTGCTGATCCTGATGTTTATCCTGCTGTTCAAGATTTCCGACCAGGCGCTGGTAGGCGGCATCATGGGTCCGTTCTACCTTGACCAAGGATTCACCAAGACCGAAATCGCCACGATTTCCAAGGTGTACGGCATCTGGGTGGGCATTGCCGGGGCGTTCCTGGGCGGCGTCGCCGTTGTTCGCTGGGGCGTGGAGCGTGCGCTGCTGATCGGTATCGTGCTGGGAGCGCTCAGCAACCTGCTGTATCTGTGGCTGATCGGCGCCAACGGCAATGTGGGCATGCTGACGCTGGTCATCTCCGCCGAGAACCTGGCGCAGGGTTTGCTTGGTACGACTGCCGTCGCCTATCTGTCCGCGCTGGTGAACCAGCGCTACACCGCGACCCAGTACGCGCTGTTCAGTTCGCTGATCACCTTGCCGGGCAAGGTGCTGGGGTTCTATTCCGGCCGGATTGTCGAGGCGGTCGGCTACGCGCCGTATTTCTGGATTACCACCTTGGCGATCATTCCTGCCGTAGCGCTTTTCTTCTGGCTTTTGCCTAGGGTGAAGCTGGATGGCGAAGCGGCGCAGGCCGAATCGTCCTGAGCGCCGCCGAGACGATCCGGGGTATCGGCGAACGGCCGGCGTACTGCGAACGGCGCAGACTGCTGTCGACAATCAAGATGATTCTGGTTTCGTTGGAGGACAATTAGGCATGAACCGTTTTCTCTCAATGGCCGTCATTGCGGCAACATTTACCTGTGTCCTGCCGGCACAGGCCGCCAAGGAATCCGTCTCTCCGGACGGCGTCAAGGTGGAAAAGATGTCACGGCTGCGTACGCTCGTACCCGAATCCGAACTCAATGCCGCCGCCGGCCAGCAATACGCCGAATTGCTGCAACAGGCAAAGCAGAAAGGCGTTCTGGTGCCGGAATCGCATCCGCAGGTACAGCGCCTGCGCGCCATCGCGGAACGGATCATCCCGGAGGCGAAGCGCTGGAATGAAAGTGCGCCCGGATGGAAATGGGAAGTCAACCTGATCAACACCGAAGACATCAATGCCTTCTGCATGCCCGGCGGCAAGATCGCCTTCTTCAGCGGCATCCTGAATAAGCTGAAGCTGACGGATGACGAAGCCGCCATCGTCATGGGCCATGAGGCTGCCCATGCGTTGCGCGAGCACAGCCGCGAACGCCTTGCGAAATCCGGAATAACGAATGTCGGCGCAAGTGTGCTCGGCTTTGGACTATCGGCGCTGTTCGGCATCGACCCCAATGTAACCAATACCGTTGCCGAAGCAGGCGCGAGTCTCGCCATCCTGAAATTTTCCCGCAGCGACGAAACCGAAGCCGACCTGGTCGGCCTTGATATCGCGGCGCGTGCCGGCTACGATCCGCGCGCCGGTATCACCCTGTGGCGCAAAATGGGCATGGTCAGCAAGAATGGGCCGCCGCAATGGCTCTCGACCCACCCGGCCGGCACGGCGCGCATTGCCCAGATGGAAAAGCACATGGCGCAGGTGATGCCGCTGTATGCGAAGGCGAAAGGCGTGCCGCTCAAGTCGCTGCCGCCCTATGAAAGCAATGTGAAAGGCATTCCGCCGGTGAAATAAGTACCGGCGTTGCGTTCCGGATCTACTTCGCGACCGCCAGCAGGGACGACGCGCCGTCGTAATCGATGATCAGCGGTGCATGGTCGGAGAACCGCTCGTCCTTGTAGATGGACACCGCATTCGCCTTCGCCGCAAGCTCCGGCGTGGTGATGTGGTAATCGATGCGCCAACCCACATTCTTCGCCCAGGCCTGTCCGCGGTTGCTCCACCAGGTGTATTGCTCCGGCCGCGCATCGACCTGGCGGAAGGTATCGACGAACCCAACCTCATCGAAAATGCGTGTCAGCCAGGCCCGCTCTTCCGGCAGGAAGCCGGAATTCTTTTTGTTGCCCTTCCAGTTCTTCAGGTCGATTTCCTTGTGCGCGATGTTCCAGTC
>NZ_DAIUCO010000143.1:0-2785 GCF_036846085.1 Noviherbaspirillum sp.
GTATCGTAGCGACTGCGGCACTTTTTATCTCCGTAAAGTTCCCTCCCCCCTTCCAGGGGGAGGGTTAGGGTGGGGGGTAGTGAGGTTGAGCAATCGCATGCAGTTGCACGACCTTCACACCCCCATCCCAACCTTCCCCCTACGAGGGGGAAGGAGTCGGTTCGCTTACAACCTTTCCACGTCACCGCTCGCAGGCGGCTCCGATTCAGCCGGCGCAACGCGTGCGTTGCGAAACCCCGGCTTCATCCCCCTGAAGGAGGAGGGAACCCTGCGGAGCGTGCTTGAGCGGCATCTGACTTAACTCATCACTACATTTACACCCAAAGCAACCCCGCGGAACACCACCATGACAAAACATCTCGCATTGCTGTGCCCCGGCCAAGGCGGCCAGCATGCGCGCATGTTCGACGTTCTCGGCAATGCCTCCCATGCCAGGGTTTTCCTGTCCGAATGGTCAATCGAAGAAAAGATCGCCGTCCCGCTGGACACCGCGCTGAACGACGTGTCAGCACTATTCTCCAACCGCATTGCCCAGCCGCTGATCGTCGCCGCAACACTCGCCACATGGCAAACTCTAAAGCCAGCCCTGCCGTCACCCGCCATCGTAGCCGGCTACAGCATCGGCGAGCTGTCCGCCTACGCGGTTTCAGGCGCCATCACGCCACCCGATGCACTGTCGCTGGCGGCGGTCCGCGCCCGCCTAATGGACAGTTGCGCCAACGATACGCCACAAGCCCTGCTGGCTGTGAGCGGAATGAGCCTCGCATCCATCGCTGACTCTGCCGCACGCGCCAAACTATTCATCGCCATCGAGACTGGCGCAGACAGTGCCATCGTCGGGGGACTTCGCGAGCATGCACTCGCGTATGAACAAGAACTGCTAAAGGCCGGACGCACGGCAACGCTTCTGCCCGTCGGCATCGCGTCGCACACGCCGTTGATGACGCCTGCCGTGACACCATTTCTGGAAGCACTGCACAGGACGCCTTTCACGGACCCTGACCATCCGGTCCTCGCAGGCGTTTCTTCCGAAGTCATCCGGCGCAAGGCCGACGCGGTGAGCACGCTCGCGCGCCAGCTCAATGAAACCATCCGCTGGAAGGACTGCATGGATGCCTGCGCGGAAGCAGGCGTCACCATCGCACTTGAACTGGGACCGGGTGCCGCGTTGTCCAACATGCTGCGGCGAGCGCATCCGCATATCGACTGCCGGTCCGTCACAGATTTTCGTTCACTGGAAGGAATCAGGAAATGGGTGGACCGTCACTTCGACGAGTGACGGTCCACCCATGCGTCATCGAATTGGGAGGAGTACCAAAACAACGCGACGGGCCAATCCACAAGCCGTGAACAAGGCGCCACGCAATCGATCTTGCGGCGATGTCTGCCGACCACCAATCACCTGGAGACCAGAATAATGCACGCTCAATCTTCCCCGCAACAAAAACGGATACTGCTCACCCTCACCGCGGCTTGCTGCGCGGCAGCGTTCACGCTGCCTGTGCATGCACGCGTCACGCGTATCGTCATCGATGACCAGAAGCCGCTCGTCAATGCGGCCGGACAGACCATCGCCTATGAACAAATCTCCGGGCGTGCATTCGGCGAGCTCGATCCGCGCGACCCCTTGAACGCGGTCATCCAGGACATCGAGCTCGGCAAGGATCCGGACGGCAAGGTGCGTTACGTCGCCAGCTTTGTGGTGACCAAGCCGGTCAACATGGGTCAGGCCAGCGGCCTGCTGTGGCACGACGTGCCCAACCGCGGCGGTCCGACGACCATCGTCGTGGCCGAGCGCAACAATGGCGACATTGGACTCGCCAGCGCCTGGCAGGGCGACAATGCCGGCACGGTCACCACCGGCCCGGATGGCCCGACGGCATCCGGCACGCTGGTCCGCGACACTATGGCGGTCGATGGCCGTCATTGGCTCAAGGTGCCGATCGCAAAGAATCCGGATGGCTCAACCATCACCGGTCTCGTATTCGGCCGCATCATCAACCGCTCGGGCGTGGCGTCCCAGCCGCTGATCGTGCAATCCAATCCGGTGCCCTACCAGCCCGTCACGCTGGACAACAGCCCGGAATACGCAAGGCTGGTGACCCGCACCGGCGAGAGCATGGAAGGCGTGGTGACCGGCGAGGCCGAGGTGCCGCGCACCGATTGGGCATGGGCGCGCTGCAGCGAAAGCAATCCCTTCCCGGGCACGCCGGACCCGACGCAAATCTGCGTGAAGGGCGGCTTCGATCCCGCCAAGCTGTACCAGGTCACCTTCAAGGCGAAGGATCCGTATGTGCTCGGTATCGGCTTCGCCGCCTGGCGGGACGTCGGCGCGTTCTTCAAGACCGCTGCCGCCGACGATAGCGGCACGGCCAATCCGATCGCGGGGCGCGTCACCCACAGCATCGCGCGCGGCGTATCGCAATCCGGCAATTATCTGCGCGGATGGCTGCACATGGGATTCAACCAGTCGGAGGACAAGCGGCAGGTGCATGACGGCATGTGGCCCATCATCGCCGGCCGGCGCATCGCCCTGAACTTCCGCTGGGCGCAGCCGGATGGCGTGCTGGAGCTGTATCAGGCCGGCAGCGAAGGACCGCAATGGTGGAGCAAGCACCCGGACCAGGTGCGCGGCCTGCCGCCCGCCGGCATTCTCGATCGCTGCGAAGCCACGAAGACCTGTCCGAAGATCGTCGAGCATTTCGGCTCGGCGGAAGTATGGGCGCTGAAACTCACGCCGGAGTGGGTAGGCACCGATGCCCGCAACGATCTGCCGCTGCCCGGC
>NZ_DAIUCO010000143.1:2795-13047 GCF_036846085.1 Noviherbaspirillum sp.
TCGCTACTACATCGCCAGCTCCTCCCACGGCGGCGGCGCCGGCGGGTTCAATACCAGCCTGAACCCGACGCCGGTGGCCAACTGCCCCGGCAACAACTACGGCTCGGGTATCCTGCCCGCCAACCCGGTACCCCACACGCAAACCGTGAATGCCCTGCGCGTGCATTTCCGCAACTGGGTCATGAAGGACACGGCACCGCCCGACAGCATCTATCCGACGCTGAATGGCAGAAGGGCGGATGGCGAGCAAAACCGCGGCCGTAACATCCCCGACCTGGTGGAAGCCAACAAGGAGGCGATGGGCTTCCCCACCATCCCCGGACTGCGCCCGACCGCACCCGAGCCCGGCTTCATCATGCCGGTGCTGGACTATGACTGGGGCCCGCTCTTCAACTACACCGACGCATCCGGCGTTCCGACTAACGCGCCGCCGCCGATCAAGCAGGTCATCAAGATGCTGGTGCCGCGGGTGGATGCCGATGGCAACGAGGTGGGCGGCGTCCCGGTCGTCCTGCTCGATGCGCCGCTGGGCACCTACCTGGGATGGAACATCACCGCCGGCGGCGCGCGGCCGTTCCACGCGGGCCAGATCTGCAACTATGTCGGCGGCATGGTGCCGTTCGCGAAGACGAGGGCGCAGCGCCTGGCAAGCAACGATCCGCGCCCGTCGCTTGAGGAACGCTACGGTTCCCATGCGGGCTATGTGGAAGCGGTGAGGAAAGCGGCGGCGAACGCCATGGCGCGCGGGTTCCTGCTGAAGGAAGATGCCGATGCGCTGATTGCGGCGGCGGAAGCCAGCGATGTGCTGAAGTAATTGACGGTGTCATCGCCGGGAGGATGGCGCAGGCGGAACGGCCGGCGCGGTTTCTCCCGGCATGGAGCCGGTCGGTCGTACGCGAGCGCAAAAGGAGAAGGGTTGCCTTGGGATCTGTAGAAGGATGATGCCGCAATGTTTTCTGAAGGTACCTACACCTTGTTGCATAAATAGTGACTTGTCGTCCCCGTGAAGACGGGGACCCAGAGATGCGTCACGTTCCTCGTTTGTGTAGCCGGTGCATTCCTGGATTCCCGCCAACGCCCCGTCCGCGAACGAGGTAGTCGGAGGGGGAATGACGAATAGATTGCATAACGCTTTTATGAAATGGCTTCCAGTATCCAGAACAGACTTGATCAGAAAGTGCACGGTTATCTGCTGGATATGAACACTTTTTCCGATCAAATAAAAACGCCAACCCGAATGGATCGGCGCTGCAAACATAGGGTTAGTGTGCGTGCGAAGCATCGGAAGGAACATTGCCGGCCTGGTTCGTCATGTGCGGCAATTCAGGCGGCATGCCGTCTTTAAAGAACTGGCGCAGCTGCTGCCGCAGTTCCGGCGAATCGCTGTGATGGTGCACCGAAACCGCGTGGTCCACCGCGGCTTGCAATAACTCGTCCTCATTGTCGGCCGAGATTGCTACCGAACAATGCATGTCACTGGGTACTTCCCGACAATCGATAAATTTGCGTGTCATGATCAGCTCCTCACAAAATGGGCAGGCACGATGCCTGCCCATTTCAGTATAGTCAGGCAGTGCAATCCGGCGCTGAAAAATAACCATGCGGAGCATGGCGGGTATCCACGCAGGCTATGTAGAGGCATTGAACAACGTGTCGGCGGACGCGATCGTGCGCGGATTCATGTTGCAGGAGAATGCCAAGCTGATCCGGTGACGTAGGGCAGCGATGTGCTGAAGCAGGCGCCGAATCAAGTGTCCAAAGTGGCCGGCAATCTGCCAGCCACACCGGTGCATCCCATTTCTTGATAACCCGCCTGTGTCCGGAAAGGAACCGGCAGGCTACCGAAGGCATGCCATAGGGCTTCCATAGTGCGAGCGGCAGTTGGCTCGATAATGTCCCTTCGGGCAGGACTTACTTCATGCGATCAATGGGCGACACCACGCCATGGCCGCCACGGTTCAATACATGCACGTAAATCATCGTCGTCGATACATCGCTGTGTCCAAGCAATTCCTGCACAGTACGGATGTCGTAACCGGCTTCCAGCAAATGCGTGGCGAAGGAATGGCGAAAGGTGTGGGCCGTCACCCGCTTGGTCAGCTTTGCCGCCTCGACGGCCCGCTTGATGGCACGCTGAAATGTCTGCTCATACATATGATGACGCCGCACGATGCCGGAGCGCGGATCGGTCGATTCATGGTCCGAAGGAAAAAGCCAGAACCATCCCCATTGCACCGCTGCCTTTGAATATTTGCGCTCAAGGGCATCGGGCAACATCACACCGGGGCGGGAACCGGCCCGGTCTGCATCGTAAAACTGCCTCGCCCGTGCGACCTGCTCCTTGAGCGGTGCGATCAGTGCAAGCGGCAGCATCGTGACCCGGTCCTTATGGCCCTTCCCATCGCGAATCATGATTTCACGCCGACCGAAGTCCACATCCTTGATCCGCAAGGTCATGCATTCCATCATGCGCATGCCTGTCCCGTACAACAGTCTGCACATCAGGGCATGAATACCTTTCATTTCATCCAGAACTGCAGTCACTTCCCATTCGGTCAGAACGGTCGGTAGGCGCGGTGGCCGATTGGGCCGGTAGATATCCTGCAGCCATGGAAAATCGGTTTGCAAAACCTGTTTGTACAAAAACAGCAGCGCGCACAATGCCTGCTTGTGGGTGGAAACGCTCACATTCCGTTCACTGGTGAGGTGCGACAGAAAAGCCGCGACCTCCGTTGCTCCCATATCCATGGGATGCCGAAGGCCATGATAGCGGATGTACCATCGGTTCCAGTAGACGTAGGCTTCTTCCGTCCGTAAGCTATAGTGCTTGTCGCGGATGCAACGTTTGACTTGGTCAAGAAGCTTTGGTGGCTTTGCAGCAGTGGGCAAGGAAGTCGTATCGCTGGTGTGTACGGAAGGTGTCTGCATTTCGTGGTTATTTAGTACTGTATAAAAAAACAGTATATTGGTGAAATGTAGTTCTGACAACGCTTCTCAGCTGTTTAATATTCTAGGTTGAACTAAACCGCTGCGCGGTGGCAAGAAGCGCAACGAAGGACGGTGCTCGACGAGCAAGTCTCCTACGCTGGACTTGGGAGTGTTCCCAGTTCACTCGAGGAGAGCATCATGAGTCCGCTTCGTCAGCAGATGATCGCCGACATGCAATTGCGCGGTCTGGCCCCGCGCACCCAGAAGGCCTATCTGGCGGTGGTCGAACAACTGGCCGGTTACTATCATCAGTCGCCGGCGTACCTGACCCAGAACCAGATCCACTGCTACCTGCTGCACCTGATCGAAGAGCGCAAGCTGGCCTGGAGCAGTACCAACCAGGCAGCCTGCGCGTTGCGCTTCCTGTACCACACGACACTGCATCAGCCCGATACGTATTGCTGCATCCCGGCCCGCAAGACCGCCGCCAAGCTGCCGGAAATCCTCTCGCCCGACGAAGTCGCCCGTCTGCTGGATGCCTGCCTGCTGCTCAAGCACCGCGCCCTGCTGATGACGACCTACGCAGCGGGATTGCGGGTCTCGGAGACCTGTGCGCTGAAGGTCGATGACATCGACAGTGAACGCATGATGCTGCGTATCGAAGGAGGCAAGGGAGGCCGCGACCGCTATTCACTGCTATCGCCGCTGCTGTTGGCAACATTACGTCAGTACTGGCGTGCAGAGCGGCCACGGCACTGGCTGTTTGCCAAAGGCAATGGCAGTGGCCCGATCGATGTGTCGCACGCCCGGAAAGCGTTTTACCGCGCCAAGCAACGCGCCGGCATCCACAAGGAGGGCGGCATTCACAGCCTGCGGCACGCATTCGCCACCCACCTTCTGGAAGCCGGCGTCGACATCCATACGATCGGGCGCCTGATGGGCCATGACAAGATCACGACCACGGCGCGCTACCTGCACCTGCGGCAGCAGCAGGCAAAGACCAACTCGCCATTGGACCTGCTGTCGGCACTGAAGAACAGGCAGTAGCAGAACGTGGCGCACTGCGGCCGCACCCAGTTGGCCGATATTTTTCGGCTGCACGGGCAAGACTACCTTGCCACGCATGCGCTCGCCCGCTCGCAAGCCAAGGCATGGCGTGCAATCGTCTCCTGCCGCACCCCGGCACTGGGCGGCCACGTCGACCGGTGTGATGCCTGCGGCACGACCCGGCATGTCTATCATTCCTGCCGCAACCGCCATTGTCCGCGCTGCCAGACACGTGCGAAGGAACAGTGGATCGCCGCCCGGCACAGGGAACTCCTCCCGGTCCCTTATACGCATCTCGTCTTTACGCTCCCGCATGCGCTCAACAACCTGGCCAGCCACCACTTCCGGGCCATCACCGACCTCCTGTTCGCGTCGGCGGCGCAGACGCTTTCCGCCTTCGGCGCCAATCCGCGCTGGCTGGGCGGGAAGCTGGCGTTCTCGCTGGTGCTGCATACCTGGTCGCAGAACCTGATGCGGCACCTGCATGTGCATGCGCTGGTTGCCAGCGGCGCGCTGACCGATGACGGCCGCTGGGCCTGCAGCCGGCGCGGCTTCCTGTTCCCGGTCAAGGCGCTGTCGAAGGTGTTCCGCGCGAAGTTCATTGCGGCACTGGGCCAGGCGCGTGAAGCAGGACGCCTGCAGCGCCATGGCGGCATCGACGACAACGCATGGCAACAGCTGCTGCGCGCGCTCTATCGGCACGACTGGGTGGTGTACGCGAAACAGCCGCTGGGCGGACCGGCGCAGGTGCTGGACTACCTGGCACGCTACACCCACCGCGTGGCCATCTCCAATGAGCGGCTGGCAAGCATGGCCGATGGCATCGTCTCGTTTCGGGTGCGCGACAACGCCAATGCCGGCAAGAAGCGCATCGAACGGCTGCCGGCGCAGCAGTTCATCGGCCGCTTCCTGCTACATGTGCTGGCGCCGGGATTCAAGCGCATCCGGCACTACGGCATTCTTGCCGGCGTCCACAAGCACCAGCAACTGGCGCTGTGCCGGCAGGCACTGGAGGCGCCGGAACCAGACACTGCCGTGATCGAGGCGGTCGAGGCGTTCTTCCAGCGGGTGACGGGACAGGAACTGGCTTTCTGCCCACATTGCGGACAGCCCACCATGCGCTTGATGGAAGTGGTCGCACCAAGCCGGTGGCGCGCTTGCGCGACAGGGCCGCCATGAACAGGGCCCACGAAATGCACGAAATGCTTTGCGACGCGAGATGGCAAGCGACGGCGCCAGGACGGCGCTCGTCCAGTGCTGCAAGATCGATGCAAGGTCAAAGCAGGGCCGGTCACCCCCGACACGCGCCTGCTTGTCGGCACGTGTATCAAATCACAGATGTGGTCAGCGAGCATTGGATTCGCTTGCCAACCCACCCCCCGTCCGGCTTACAATCCCCATAACTTCCGCCAGAGATGGCGGTCCAGTCCAACAGCGTTTATCTGCCGCTGCCACACCGCAACCCTTGATTGACGCTGCTGGAGCGACAGATAAACTCTATTCGTTTTAAATTTCATATGAGCGATCGTGTCTCGTACGACGGGCAAACCACCTTAACGCGCGCATTTGGCGTTCTGGGCGCTATCGCGGTCGTCTACGCTTTATGTTTCGAAGTGCGCACCGCAATCCAAACTGGCGAGGTCTACGTCGGGAACGTCCGCTACGCCTTAGGTGGCAAGCGCTTCACTGAGGTTTATGTACCCTGGCAGTTGGCAGGCCCGCTACTCATTGAACTAGTCTTCGTTTTTCTGTGCTGCGTGGCAATGGCCGTTCCATCGGGCCGACGTCTCATCGGTAACATTCACCCATTCATCGCTCTTCTCTTCGGGCTAATTTCAGCGCCGCTGATTGCACCCTTTTGTACGTCCGTTATCGGCAACGTTGCGTTTCTAGTGTTTGGCAGTCTTGTAGCGGCGTTGTTCTTGAAACTTAGGTTGCCGAAGGGCTTCCGATGAAACTTAACATGTCAATTGACACGGACCCACAACAGCAGGAGGCGACTTCTCCGCTAGTTTTGGTGGTCCGGTCATCTTTACGTTAGCCTACACAGCCGAGTAGGAGAGAAAATATGGCGGAAAACAACATTGAAGGATACTTGCGCTGGATTACTCCAAAGCCAGTCGATCCCACATATTCAGTGCTGAAGGCTCATTTGCTTCTTGAAGAGCTGCTTCGGGCATTTCTTGCCAAGACTCTTCCGCATCCCGAAGTACTACGCGGCGCGCGTCTGACTTTTGGTCAGCTGCTCGCCGTCGCGCGCTCCTGCTGCACTTCCGTGTCCCCCGATCACTGGATGTGGAAGGCCATTGCAGATCTAAATAAGCTTCGTAATATGCTGTCTCACGAAGTCGAACCAAAAGACCTCGCCGAAAAGATTTCGGAGTACGCAGACTTCGTGGCCTTACAAAGCAAGACGCCATTTCCTGAACCAACATTGGGCAAGGGTGAAAACATTCCTCCCAACTTTGACCAGCCATTGTTCGGCCTGGTCGATATCGCGACTCTTGGGCTATATATTCAAGCTGCTGCCAAACTCGGCTTTGATGTTGATAGTTTTCTTGGCTTGGAGACGAAAAGGGAGAGTGAAGTCGCGGCTAAGGTTCATTCTGGTGCATCTTTGTCCAGCTAACATTTCGATGAACCTGGACGCAATGCGCCCGTTATCGCAGCGTTAGGCATATGAGCAATCGCATATACGAACTGGCGAAGCGGCGAACACCAGACGATCTAGAGTTTGTTGGTGTTGATCTCGTAACTGATCCAGTCATTCACCAACTGTGTGTCTGGCGTGGCGTTGGCTATCACACACATGGTGCACAATGCTCCGTGCAAGAGCTACTAAGTTCTTGGCAAGAACACTTGACACTCTCCGGTGCTGAATGGCTCATTCCAGTTCTGAAGCGATTTATGAATGACGATTCATTTCCCGTCGAGGCGATATTACATGCATACCATGAGCACCATGGGCGTCCGGCCCCATATCGCGAAGTTCAATAGGCCTAACATGGAAATCAACGCAGCCGGCTTCGCCGCTGGTTATCCGACACGTTAGAGCACATGCAAGCATCTCGTCTCTCTTCGATTGCCCTCGCCGTAAGCGGTGTGGGGTTGGCCTTACACCTCTATACGGTCATCTTTAAGGCAGGGGGTGAACTCAGCTTCTTTCTGGTCGCGTTGTTTTTGTGGTCCTGCGCGCCGTACGCAGTTGGGGCCGGACTTTCATGGTTTGTTCGTACCCAGGTGATCGCGTTTGGCGCTGTGAGCGCTTGTCTTGTCGCAGATGCTTTCATGCACTACTCCGTGTTCATCGCTCCGAAGAGCTCCACCGCGGCGCTGGGTCTAATTTTCATGCCGCTTTGGAATCTGGTGGCGGTCGGTCCACTCGGTGCGCTGTTGGCATGGGCTGTTTTGAGAATGCGTGGGAGCAGAGCAAATGCGCTCTAACAAGTCAATCGACACGGACGTGCTTTCAACGCGCTTTCGCCAGCCTGCTGTTAGTTCGCCATTTATGCGTTACGCAAACAAAAATTGAAGCTAAGTCCGGCGTATCTTCCGCCTATTTTTGTCACTGTTTTTACGGCCATAGTCGTAGGAGTAAGTAGTGGGTATTTTGCCTGGATGGTTACGTATTCGGATGCATCAAATTCTTTTGGAATGTCGCTCATCCGAGGGCTTTTCTGGTATCTCTGGCTAGTTCCAATCCTTGCGGGAATATTTGGCGTTGTTCCGGCACTAATAAAAGTTAATCTGGCTTCTTTGCTGTGCTGGATAGTTGCTACGCTGCTTTGCTGTCTTTGCATTTATGGCTTTTATTTCACAATAAATGAGTGCAATGTTTCTGCTTCTGTTTTAGAAGTTAAGCATGTAATGTCATTTGAGGAGACTGAGTCTATTACTTTGTATAGAAAAATCTGTCCAAACGGTTTCAAGTATGTAAGCAGCAAAACGGGGAAACAAGTGCATGTCATCGGTTTAGAAGATTTAGTACATGGCACAAAAATATCGATCGATGAACAGGGGTATTAGGCACTGTGTCAGCATGGCTACCGATTACTCCAAGCCGTGACGCAAGGGGCGAGGTAGATTTCAACTCCACAGTCCAATACCTAAGTCATGCATTGAGAGCGGATAACCGCACAATTGCCTGCGACGAATGGGGCTGAAAGGTATTGAGGCCTGTGCGTATGTTCCGTATGCTTCCGTGAAGGCCTGGATAGAAAATTAGAATAGCTTGGATACAATACTCAACCAGAATGTGGGCGCGCCTAACATGGGCTTGGACTCGGGCACGTGGCCGTGCCGATCAACCGAACGTTGAATCCAAATGAGGAAACTTTGCAGACACTACTGATAATCTTGGGAATTGTTCTGGCATCGGTGGCAGCCTTGATTACCTGTTTCTTCGGCATCTCGTGGTTGATCAAGCTCTTCGGGCAAGAAAAGGTTGAGCGCTACACGAAACTGCAAGTGCAAGGTCCGTTTGTTCCTATGCCCAAAAAGGATGGTGATAAGGAAGCAAGTCCGCATGAATAACTTTAGGTTTAACGCACCGGTGAACAACGACTCGTCGAGCCGGCCTCCTCGGCATTAGTCGGATGCACAATATCCACTAACGTTGGACAGGTTTTTTACGTCGTACACGATGACTACGGCGACTTCTTCTTGCGTCGCTTGCTTGTGTTTGCCGTTTATGTCGAGCGTCAGCGCTCGTTCAACCTGACGCGCTCACATTGAAAGACCATATGCCAACGACTGAAACTATTGAGCGCTTCATCAAGCGAGTTGAAGAGGGCGCTCATGCAGAGGCCTGCGAAGAGTTTTATACCGAAGACTCCTCAATGCAGGAGAATCAAGGGCCGCCGAGAATCGGAAGAAGCTCGCATGTAGCGAATGAACGGAAAGTGCTCGCCAGGGCAAAGTCCGTAGAGTCACGGTGCATACGCCCCGTTTTCGTTGCCGACAACAAAGTAGTTATCCGCTGGATCTTTCGTTTCGAGTGGCTCGATGGGACCGTCACCGAGATGGAAGAGCTGGCTTATCAGCGCTGGGAAGGCGAGCAGATTGCGGAAGAGACGTTTTTTTATGACCCCGCGCAACGCGTGCCTCGCAAACCGACCGCTTGAACACAGAGTGCCGATGGTGCCAGATCATCCCGTCGAAAGACGGCAAGGCTGGCTCTGCAATGCCTCTGTGTCAAATTGCGGGGGTATTACGCCGATGCAGCGTGAAAAGAAAATGGAAGCGCATGTTTCGCTCATGGTTCTTCCGCATGAGTAACAGACCTATCCTGATGAAAGCAACAGCCCATTCTGCTGCCGCACTACTGGCGTGCATTGCTGCCGGCAGCTTGCGTTCATCGAAGGCTCGTGAATTTAGCTAGGCAATGCTTGAACAGTGGCGAGCAGCGCTGCAGGCCAAAATGATTCATCCAAGACGACGTCTGCCAGCCTGGCTGCCGGCCAACCGTTACAGCCGCAATATCTACATCAAGATGATGTCGTACTGCTCTTGGTGATACAGCGTCTCCACCTGCAGCGAGATCGGCTTGCCGATGAAGTCCCCCAGCATCGCGAGATGCGGCGATTCCTCTTCAAGAAACATATCGATCACCACCTGCGATGCAAGGATGCGGAATTCGCGCGGGTTGAACTGCTTCGCCTCCCGCAGCAGCTCGCGCAGGATTTCATAGCACACGGTGCGCGCCGTCTTCACCTGTCCCTTGCCGCCGCAGGCAGGGCAGGTTTCGCAAAGAATATGTGCCAGCGATTCGCGCGTGCGCTTGCGCGTCATTTCCACCAGCCCCAGCGCCGAGAAGCCGGAGACCGATACCTTGGTGCGGTCGCGCGACAACGCCTTGTGCAGCTCGGCCAGCACCGCATTGCGGTGCTCGGCGCTCTCCATGTCGATGAAGTCGAGGATGATGATGCCGCCGAGATTGCGCAGCCGGAGCTGGCGCGCGATCGCATGGGCGGCTTCGAGGTTGGTCTTGAAAATCGTGTCGTCGAAGTTGCGGCCGGTGACGTAGCTGCCGGTGTTGACGTCGATGGTGGTCATCGCTTCGGTCTGGTCGACGATCAGGTAACCGCCCGATTTCAGGTCGACGCGCCGCCCGAGCGCACGCTGTATTTCCTCTTCCACTCCATACAGGTCGAAGAGCGGCCGCTCGCCGGTGTAGTGCACCAGCTTGGCCAATACCGATGGCGTGTAGGTGGTGCCGAACTCGCGCAGCTTGACGAAGTTCTCTCGCGAGTCGACCTGGATGGTGGAGGTGTCATCG
>NZ_DAIUCO010000144.1:0-13042 GCF_036846085.1 Noviherbaspirillum sp.
CATTGGAGTCCATGAACGCATTCGACACCGGCGGTTTCACCGTGCGCTTTTCGCCGACCAATCGCGTTGGCTCGCGCTTCGTGGAAATCACGGTGATCGGCAAGGACGGCAGGCTGCTGCGCTGATTCTGTCATTGCCCAACATTATTTCGGAACCCATATGCATATCGGACATTTGATCACTCGGCATGCGCGCTATCGGCCCCACCATCCAGCCGTGGTGTTCGGCGACCGGCGCTTTACTTATGCGGAATTCAATTGCCGCGTCAATCGCCTGGCGAACGCGCTGCAGTCGGCGGGTGTGCGCAAAGGCCAACGGATCGCCACCTTGCTGCCCAATAGCCTGGAATTGCTGGAGGTGTACTGGGCAGCCGCGAAAACCGGCGCCGTCGTCGTTCCCCTTTCGCCGATGCTGCTCGGCCCGGGGCTTGCCAGCCTGCTGGGTGATTCCGACGCGGTGCTCCTGTTTACCTGCGACACGCTGCGGCCTGTAGTGGATGACATACGGAGCAGCTTGGCGGGGCTGGGTGAAGGGCGAATCGTATTGACCGATGGGGATGCGCCGGGCTACATCGGCTATGAGCGATTCACCGACAATGCCGATGCGGAGCCGAGCGATGCAAGCCTGCATCCGGAAGATATCTACAACATCATGTACACCAGCGGCACGACCGGTCTGCCGAAAGGTATCGTGCATACGCATTCCATCCGGGCGAACTACGGCACGCTCATGGCCAGCGCGTTCCGCATCGCGCCGGAATCGGTGGTGTTGCATACCGGATCGATCGTCTTCAACGGTGCATTCACAACGCTGATGCCGTGTTTCTACGCAGGAGCGACCTATGTCCTGCATCCCCAGTTCGATGTCGAGGAACTGATCGCCACCATCAAGCGGGAGAAGGTCACGCATACCATGCTGGTGCCATCGCAGATCGTCGCCATGCTCTCGTCGCCCAGCTTCGATCCCGATGCCATGCAGTCCCTGCAGATGGTGCTGTCGCTCGGCGCGCCGCTGCATAACGAGTACAAGGAGAAGCTGAACCGGTTCCTGCCGGGACGCTTTCATGAACTCTATGGCCTGACGGAAGGTTTCATGACGATCCTCGATCGCGATGACGCCGTTCGCAAGCAGGGATCGGTGGGTGTGCCGCCGCCGTTCTCCGACATGCGTATCGAGCGTGAGGATGGGGCCCGGGCGGCGCCGTTGGAAGTCGGCGAAATCGTCGGGCGTGGGCCCCTGCTCATGCCGGGTTATTTCAAGCGCCCCGACCTCACCTCCGAAGCAATCATCGACGGCTGGCTGCGCACCGGCGATCTGGGTTATGTCGATGATGACGGCTTTCTTTACCTGGTCGACCGCAAGAAGGAAATGATCGACAGCGGCGGCGTGAAAATCTATCCGCGCGATATTGAAGAAGTCGTGGTGCGGCATCCCGATGTTCTGGAAGCGGCGGTATTTGGTATTCCGCATGATAAATGGGGTGAAACGCCGCTTGCCGCGGTGGTTCTGAAGCGCGCCGGGGCACTGTCTGAAGGCGAACTCAAGGAGTGGATCAACGAGCGTGTGAGCGCGCGTTATCAGCGGGTTCAGGAAGTCGCGATACTGGCGGAGTTCCCGCGCAACGCCGCCGGGAAAATACTCAAGCGGGAATTGCGGGGCAAGTACTGGCAGGGAAGGGAAGGCAAAATCTAAACGATTGCCCCGGCGTTTTGGCAATGAAAAAGGGTTGCGTCGCGCAACCCTTTTTTACGTCCATCCGTATCAACAAGACCTGGTGCGGATCGCGTTATCTGCTTTCCATCTTGAACACCGCCTTCACTTCGCGCTTGACGTCTTCGATCGCTTTCATGTGCGCGTCCTTGTTGTAGCCCACGGTTGCGCCTACGCCGGTGCAGGCATCGGTGCGTTCGAACGGCTTGCCGGTATCGATGTTCACGATGCTGCCGCCCGCACCTTCCTCCAGCCGGCATTTCACTGCCTGCTGTGCCTGCGGCAGGCGTACCTGCGGGGGCAGCGTTTGGGAGTCGAAGCCGTGATAGGAATCCGGATATCCGATGATGGAGACATCCGCGCCGCGCGCCTGCAGGCGGCTGACGTAGTCGCGGCATGGCGCGATCGGCACATAGTCGTCGGCTTCGCCGTGGAAGATGCGGATCGGCTTCGCATCGATCTTCTCGTCGTCGATGTATTTGTAGCAGGGCGGGTAGAAGGCCATGTACGTGGCAAAGCGGGCTTTCTTGCTGCCGTACGTTTCGTTGAACCTGTTCATCGCCGCGTACACGCTCGCTACGCCGCCTTTCGAAAATCCGAGAACGCCGATACGCTGCGGATCGACCATCGGATGAGTGGCCAGGAGATCCAGTGCACGGTAGGCGTCGTACAGCATCGCGAGATGATCCAGCAGGCCCTGGTCAGCCACGGTGCTGGTGATGCCGCGTCCGGTGAAGGAGTCCAGGAGGAAGACCGCGACGCCGATCGAGTTGAGTTCGTGCGCCCAGCGATCGATGTTGATGCCGATGCCGGACGAGCCGTGTACCGCGATCAGGGTGGGGAATTTCGTGCCCGGCTTGCCGACCGGTACACGGAGTTCGCCGGCGAGCGTAACTGGTTTGCCGTCGGTTTTGCCGCTCAGGAACTGCGCGGTGGACAACGTCATGCTTTGAATCGGATGGACTTCCGTGCGCGCGGCGTACTGTTGCGCGCATACGGAACTTGCCAGCACCATCGCGATGCCGGCAATCAGGCCTTTTACTACCTTCATTGATTATCTCCTTGGCGGTGTATGAATCGGCCGCTCTCCGGCGGCCTATTCTTTCCCGCATCTACGTGATGATGCGGTAGCAAGGATTATATTTCTTTCCGGGAAGTTTCATGCGGTGCTGTGCGACAAAAGACGACAAAAGCGCATCCATCGGCCCCATGATTTTCGCGTCGCCGCGGATTTCAAACTTGCCGTGTTTCTCGATCGCGCGAATGCCCTGATCCTTCACATTGCCGGCCACGACGCCGGAGAATGCGCGGCGCAGGTTCGCGGCCAGCAAGTGGCTGGGCTGGTCTTTTTGCAGCTGCAGGTTGCGCATGTTTTCGTGCGTGGGCAAAAACGGCTTCTGGAACTCGTGATCGACCTTGAGCAGCCAGTTGAAGTAGTAGGCATCGCTTCGCTCCTTGCGGAATTCACGCACCCGTTTCATCCCGTCCTGCATCTCCTGCGCCACCCGAACCGGGTCGTCGACGATGATTTTGTAGCGACGCTGTGCCTCCGCGCCGATCGTTTCGCCGATGAACCGATCGATCTGCGTGAAGTAGTCAGCGGCGCTCTTCGGACCGGTGAAGACAAGCGGGAACGGGAGGTCGGCATTGTCGGGATGAAGCAGGATGCCGAGGATATAGAGTATTTCCTCGGCCGTGCCGGCGCCACCCGGGAATACCACGATGCCATGTCCCGCCCGCACGAACGCTTCCAGCCGCTTCTCGATATCGGGAAGGATCACCAGGTCGTTGACGATGGGGTTTGGCGATTCGGCGGCGATGATGCCCGGCTCCGAAAAGCCGAGATAGCGGCCGCCGGTGATGCGCTGCTTGGAGTGGGCGATCGCGGCGCCTTTCATCGGTCCTTTCATCGCGCCCGGGCCGCAGCCGGTGCAAATGTCCATTGCCCGCAAACCAAGCTCATAACCGACATCCTTGGTGTAGTCGTATTCTTCGCGCGAAATCGAATGGCCGCCCCAGCATACGACAATGTTGGGCGTGGTCATCGGCCGCAGGACATTGGCGTTACGCAGGATATGGAATACCGAGTCGGTAAGCCCTTCGGTCGTCTCGAGATTGAACTTCGGATTGCCGTTGATCTCGTCGTTGATGTAAATCACGTCGCGCAATACGGCAAACAGGTGCTCGTGGATGCCCTTGATCATCCTGCCGTCGACAAAGGCCCGCGCCGGGGCGCTCTTCATGTCGAGCTTGATGCCACGCTCGCGCTGGATGATGCTGATATCGAAATTCTTGTAACGTTCCAGCAGTTCCTTGCCGTCATCCAGTCCGTTGCCGCAGTTCAGGACCGCCAGCGAGCAGCTGCGGAAGACGTCGTACAAGCCGCCCTGGCTGGTATCGAGCAGCTTGGCGACTTCAGCTTTGGAAAGAATTTCGAGGCGGCCTTCCGGTGAAATTTGTGTATCGACAACGTTGTATTCCATAGATTCGGATTCAATTGACATGTGTTGTTGTGGTGATTGCCCGGGTTTCTTGAACGCCGCGACGGCATGCGTCCAATTCTATTACGGTCTCGATTGCAGCGATACGGCTTCCTTATCGTTGTATGTCAATCCGTAAAGAGAGTCGTCTCAGATCATTGTTTGCATGATGGACATCAAATGCGCCACTCATTACACTCGGATGACGCGATGCTGCCGGCGTGGATGGCAACACTGATATGAAGGAGACAATATGAAAGGCAGTTGTCTGTGCGGGACGGTTACTTACGAAGTCGAAAAGCTGGCATCATCCATCCAGCATTGTGCTTGCCGTACCTGCCGTAAGGCGCACGCCGCGGCGTTCAACAGTGCGGCGGGGGTCACGCCGGCGCATTTCAAATGGACCTCCGGCCAGGAGGCCTTGAAGTCGTTTGAGTCGTCGCCCGGGAAACAACGATATTTTTGTTCCGTCTGCGGATCGCATCTCCTCGCCAGCAGGGAAGGCAAGCCGTACCTGATCCTGCGCGTGGCGACGCTCGATGATGATCCCGGTGTCAGACCCGAATTCATGATCTGGAAATCGCAGGCTGCGCCCTGGCTGGCATTCGACGATTCGGTGCCTGCGCATGCAGAGTGGCAGCCAGGGCACGAATAGCATGGTTCAGATATCGACGAAACCGCGGCCGAGTTCGATCACTCGGCCGCCGACATGGATCCGCTTGTTCGTGCCTACGTCGAGATGCAATCTGCATTCGCGATTGACCGCTTCACCCTGGCGTATCTGTACTTTGCGAGGCAGTTGTCTGCCGGTTGCGATCAGCCATCCACCAAGGTTGGCGCAAGCCGATCCGGTGCCCGGATCTTCGCCGACACCGCCTCCTTGCATGGTGAAAAAATAACGTGCCAGGACGTTGGCGCTGTTGCCGCCATCTTCCTCGAACGCGAAGAGGTATGCCGTCTTTCTGCCGAGGCTGCTCACAGGCCATTGGTCGAGCAAATCGCCTGCAGGCTGCGCGCGGCGAACCGCATCGACGGATCTGACAGGAATGAGCAACTGGTCCGCGCCGGTATCGACCCACATCGGCGACTCAAGCAGGTCCGCCGCAGTCAGTCCGACCATCCGCGCGATGAATTCGTCAGGGAGCCCGGTGGGGCGTGTGGCCGGCATGCCGGATGCCGGCGCGATGAAGGTCCACGTATTGCCCTGAGCGGTCACGTCCACCAGGCCGGCCTTGAAATCGAGCTTCAGTTGATCGCCTTTTCCAAGCAAATCCCTCAGCACATGCGCCGATCCAAGTGTCGGATGACCGGCGAAGCGCATTTCGTATCCTGTCGTGAATATGCGTACGTGGGCATCTGCCCGGTCCGACGGCATCAGGAAGGTGGTCTCCGATAAATTGAACTGCCGCGCCAGCGCCTGCATCTGATCATCGCTGATACCGCGGCCATCTTCAAAAACGCAGAGGGGATTGCCCCCGAAAGTCGATTCGGCAAATACATTGACGATGCGAAAACCGTATCGCGCCATTTGATCCTTCCCTTCATCTGTCCGATTTATCAATGGCATAAGCCTAGCAAGATCCTGTTGCAATGCCAAAGAAAGTGTTGAAAAGAAATTTGATGGGACAGGTTGAAACCCGCTTGGAGATTGGCTAGAATCGCTTTACTGTATATAAACACAGTAAAGAATTTTGAGGCGACGTTTTCACGACGTTTCTATTTTCAGCAATGTGTAGTGTGTTCTGTTCGAACGGAGACTGCCATGTTAAAGGTAGGTACCCTGGTAGGAGCTGGCCGTTGGCCTAACCAGTCTGCATATCCCGATCTATGGGAAAAGCCGGTTGCGGGTAAGGTCCTGGACTTTTGCGATATCCGGGCATGGGCAAATTCCATCTATTTCCCGACCGATAACCCGCACCCTGGCGAGGTAATGACACTTGCGTTGAAGCTGCGCGAACAAGGTGTCCTGCAAGATTTGACGCCTGTGCACTGGGATTTCCATTCACACCAGAAAGTGACCTGGGAAAAAACATCGTCGCTTCGTCCCTATGCGGAGGACGTCGCATTGTGGAAGGCGGCCAAGGCGCTGCGCATGGATGAAATCGAACATCCCCGCCGCCGCAAGCGTCGCGACATCGGCGAATTCCTCCCGCATGACATGCAACATCTCGCACTGCAAAGGTTGGTGCATGCATGAGTTCTGCCAGCGATCACGCAAGACTTTTCGATCGACGCTCAAGAAAGCGATTCGTTGAAAGACTGGCAAGGACCAGCGCAGCGGATCGATTATTCCGATCAACTATTGCGCAAACGCAATGCCCATTACATGGATCCGGCCTAGACTGAAATCGGTCCCTTAAGGCCTCCCAGGAAGTACTTAAACCGCACGGTGCGAACTGTGCGGTTTTTTTTCGTGTGCGAAAGATTTTGATGACAAAAAATCATGAGGAAAATTCCTACAAAGTTCGTCCTTTCCTGCAAAAAAATTGATACTGCTCAAGTTATCGGCTTCGAAGCCCGGCATACTTGCGTTTAAGAAAATTTCCTCAACGAACCTGGTGCGCATGATGAACAACGAGTTGAACACAGACGAAGTGATTAACAATATGGTGAGCGCTGTCTGCGGCCAAGGCGCGACAAGCCGCGAGCGGCATATGTATCGTGAAACGCTGCGGAACCTGGTTCGGCTTGCGAAGGCGGAGCAGATGGCGGAAATGAGAGCCAACGTCGAGAAACTCACCAGCTTTAGCGAAGCCCGTACCGACAAGGCATCGCAACTCAATCATCAAACACCGGCGGCCTCTTCCCGCCAACCCGAAGCCCAATCAGGAGCGGCTTGAATTCGTTTGCGAATGATTCATCCCTACGCGAACCGGCGGCAGATTTCGTTCTCCAATCAAGGACTTGAAAAGCTGCCGAATCGCGCGGAAATCAGTGTCTAAAATATTAAAATCCACTGTATAATCGCTTTAGAACGGTCGTGCTTTTTGGCTGGGATTTAACGAGGAGACAGCATGGATTTGAATTACACGGCGGAAGATCTTGCCTTCCGCGACACTGTTCGCGCCTTCCTGGATGCGAATCTGCCCAAAGACCTGCAGCATAAGGTTCTCAACCATATACGACTGTCCCGCGAAGACTTCGTCCGCTGGCACAAGATCGTGGCCAAACAGGGTTGGGTAGGTACCGGCTGGCCGGTCGAGTATGGCGGCACAGGCTGGACCCCGGTGCAGCGCCACATCTGGGAAGAGGAGTGCGCAAGCGCCGGCACGCCTTCCATCCTTCCTTTCGGCGTCAACATGGTGGCGCCCGTCATCATGGCCTTCGGTAACGAAGCGCAGAAGCAGCATTACCTTCCCCGTATTCTGAATTGCGACGACTGGTGGTGCCAGGGGTATTCCGAGCCGGGCTCCGGTTCCGATCTCGCGTCGCTGAAGACTCGCGCCGAGCGCCAGGGCGACCACTACATCGTCAACGGCCAGAAAACCTGGACCACGCTGGCACAGCACGCTGACATGATTTTCTGCTTGGTGCGCACCGATCCCGCCGCACGCAAGCAGGAAGGCATTTCCTTCCTCCTGATCGACATGAAGACGCCGGGCATCACCGTGCGTCCGATTATCATGCTCGACGAAGAGCACGAGGTGAACGAAGTCTTCTTCGACAACGTCAAGGTCCCGGTCGAGAATCTAATCGGCGAAGAGAACAAGGGCTGGACCTACGCCAAATACCTGCTCGGTCACGAGCGGACCAATATTGCCGCAGTCGGCCGCGCCAAGCGCGAACTGCTGTTCCTGAAGCGCCTCGCCGAAAAGCAGAGCAAGAACGGCAAATCGCTGATGGAAGATCCGGTGTTCTCCGCGAAGGTGGCGAGCCTGGAAATCGAAATCATGGCGCTCGAGATGACCGTGCTGCGCGTCCTCTATAAAGAAGGCGGAAAGCGCGGTCCGGGACCGGAGGCGTCTTTGCTGAAGGTGAAGGGCACCGAGGTGCAGCAGATGCTGACGGAACTGATGGTGGAAGCCGTCGGGCCGTATGCAATGCCGTTCGATCCGAACTACCTGGAAGGCGAGCGCGAGCACAGTATCGCGGGCGACGACGATGCGGCCCCGCTGGCCGGCTATTACTTCAACTTCCGGAAGACCTCGATCTACGGCGGTTCGAATGAAATCCAGAAAAACATCATTACCCAGATGATCCTGGGCCTGTGAGGAGACGACATGCACTTTAACTTTACGCCAGAACAGCAACAGTTCTCCGACGCACTTCGCCGCTGGGTCGAGAAGGATTACACCTTCGATCATCGCAACAAGATCATTCAGTCGGAGCAGGGCGTGTCCGACCAGGCTTGGGCAACGCTGACCGAGCTCGGCATGACCGCACTGCCGGTGCCGGAAGAGCAGGGCGGCTTTAATGGCTCGGCAGTGGACATGATGGTCGTGATGCATGAAATCGGCCGTGGCCTCGTGATCGAGCCGTATTTCGCCACGGTGCTCGGCGCGCGATTCCTCAAGCTGGCAGGCGGTCAGGAAGCGCTTCTGGAACAGGTTGCAGGCGGGGAACTGAAGCTGGCTTGCGCGCTCGGCGAGAAGCAGTCACGCTATGAATTGTTCGACATCGCCACGACGGCCAAGGCAAATGGCGGCGGCTTTGTCCTGAATGGCAGCAAGACGGTCGTGGTGCATGGCGCGCAGGCAAATCAGTTGATCGTCTCGGCACGAAGCAGCGGTGGCCAGCGCGATACAGGCGGTATCTCGCTGTTCGTCGTGCCTGCGGATGCAGCCGGCGTGACCCGGCGCGAGTACCGTACGCTCGACGGTCATCGTGCCGCCGACATCACGCTGGCAAACGTTGAAGTGCCCGCATCCGCGCTGCTTGGCAAGGAAGGCACAGGTTGGGATGTGCTTGACGCGGCCGCCGACTATGGCGCGACGCTGTTGTGCGCGGAGGCGGTCGGGGCAATGGAGGCGCTGAACGAAGCCACACTCGAATACCTGAAAACCCGCCAGCAATTCGGCGTACCGATCGGCAAATTCCAGGCCCTGCAGCACCGGATGGCGGAAATGTTCATGCAGCTTGAGCAGGCACGCTCGATGGCGACGCTGGCTGCGGTCAAGATCAGTTCCGCAGATGCCGAAGAACGCCGCCGTACCGTTTCCGCCGCCAAGGCGCGGATCGGCCAGGCACTGAAGTTCGTCGGCCAGCAGGCCGTGCAACTGCATGGCGGCATGGGCGTGACCAATGAAGTGCAGGCTGCGCACCACTTCAAGCGATTGACGATGATCGAGCTCACGCTCGGCGATACTGACTACCATCTGGCGCGCTTTGCCGCACAGCCGGGATTCAGGAAGGCTGCCTAGGAAGCCCTTGATCGTTCATTCATCGAAAGGACTGTGAATGTCTCAACCGAAGTGGTACTTCGAGGACTTCGTGGTCGGCAGGACGATCGACATCGGAACGCGGACGGTCAGCGAGGAAGAGATCATCGACTTCGCCACGAAATTCGACCCACAACCGTTCCATGTCGATAAGGACGCCGCCGCCAATTCCATCTATGGCGGCATCATCGCCAGCGGGTGGCATACCTGCAGCATGATGATGCGCATGATGGTGGACGGCTTCCTGCGCGATGCGGCCAGCATGGGGTCGCCGGGCGTCGACGAGGTCCGCTGGCTGAAGCCGGTGCGTGGCGGCGATACGCTCACCGTCACCACGACCGCCATGGAGACGCGCCCGTCGACCAGCAAGCCTGACCGAGGCGTGGTCGTCAATCTGTGGCAGGCGAAAAACCAGCACGGCGAGCTGGTGGCGACGGTCAGGGGAATGGGCCTGTTCCGGCGCCGTCCGCCGGCCTGACCGGCAGCCGGGGCATCCGGTTGCCATCAGACTGATAAAACAGCAGCAAATTATATTGGAGACAGCATGCGCGAAATCGCATCCCTCGCAGAACTCAAGGGCCTCATCGGCCAGGAAGTCGCCGTATCGGACTGGGTGGAAATCACGCAGGAACGTGTGCAGATGTTTGCCGATGCCACCGGCGACCATCAATGGATACACCTCGACGTGGAGCGCAGCCGCAAGGAATCCCCATATGGCGGCACCATCGCCCATGGCTTCCTCACCCTGTCCCTGTTGCCGATGCTGATGGCAAGCGCGATCCGCATGAGCGACGTGAAGATGGGCGTCAACTATGGCGTCAACAAGGTGCGGTTTCCCGCGCCGGTACCGGTCGGCAGCAAGGTCCGGGGCCGCATGACATTGCTGTCGGTGGAGGATATTCCCGGCGGTGCGCAGATGACCTGGCAGGTGACGATGGAGCGCGAAGGCGGCGACAAGCCGGTCTGCGTCGCTGAATCGGTATCGCGCCGATATACCTGAGACCTGATTGACATAACGGCGGCTGATGATTCAGCCGCCGTTTTTCATTCTGTCCAATGTTCAGCGCTTCGCGTATTGAGTGCCGCCGAACAGGGTCTCCCTTGATTTGTCGTCCAGCAGCGGCTTGCGCAGGTTCGCCAATACCTCCACGCCCCGCTGAACCGCCGGCCGTTCGCTGATCTCGTCGAACCAGCGTTTGGCGTCCGGGAATTCCGTCCAATCTATTCCCTGGTTCTTCCATGAACGCAGCCACGGGAAAGTCGCTATATCAGCAATCGTGTATTCCTCGCCGGCGAGGTAGCCGGATTTCTTTACCTGCTTGTCAATCACGCCATACAGCCGTCTTGTTTCGTTGGTATAGCGATTGATTGCGTATTCGATTTTTTCCGGCGCATAAATGCGGAAGTGATGCGCCTGACCCAGCATCGGACCCACGCCACCCATCTGGAACATGAGCCACTGCAGTGTGTTGAATTTTTCGCGATCGCTGTTACCGAGGAATTTGCCGACCTTGCTGGCCAGGTAAACCAGGATGGCGCCCGATTCGAACAATGAGATCGGTTTGCCGTCGGGACCGTCGGCATCGACGATGGCGGGAATCTTGTTGTTGGGGGAAATGGCAAGGAAGTCGGGCTTGAACTGGTCGCCCGCGCCGATATCGATGTGATGAACGCGGTAGGGCAGGCCGCATTCCTCCAGCATGATATGGACCTTGTGGCCGTTGGGTGTGGCGGTGGAATAAACGTCGATCATGGGTTCTCCTGCAAGGTTGACGATGGTCCCGGATTTCTGCATCGATTATGCAGAAATCCGGGACTCCGCGCTTTCCACCGCAGGAGACCCGGGTGCCGGAACGGGATCAGGAACGTGTGATGGGCAGTTCCAGGTCTTTCGCCGGCACGGCGATGTGCTTCGCCAGTTCCAGCTTGGCGATCGAATTGCGGTGCACCTCGTCAGGACCGTCGGCGATCCGCAGCGTGCGGTTGCCGGCCCATTGATACGCGAGCGGGAAGTCGTCGCAGACGCCGCCGGCACCGTGCGCCTGGATCGCCCAGTCGAGCACCTGCTGGGTCACATTCGGCGCCAGGACCTTGATCATCGCGATCTCGGCTTTCGCATGCTTGTTGCCGACCGTGTCCATCATGTATGCGGCCTTCAGCGTCAGCAGGCGGGCGGTATCGATCATGATCCGCGCATCGGCGATCCGCTCATGCCATATGCTTTGCTCGGAGACGCGCTTGCCGAACGCAATGCGTTCGTTGAGGCGCTTGCACATGTATTCCAGCGCGCGTTCCGCCACGCCGATGGCGCGCATGCAGTGGTGGATGCGGCCCGGTCCGAGGCGGCCCTGCGCAATTTCAAATCCGCGCCCTTCACCCAGCAGGATGTTGGATGCCGGCACGCGCACGTTTTCGAACAGGATTTCGCAATGGCCATGCGGCGCATCGTCGTAGCCGAATACCGGCAGCGGACGCTTAATGGTGATGCCCTTGGTATCGGCGGGAACCAGGATCATCGACTGCTGGGAATGGCGGGGTGCGTCTGGGTCGGTCTTGCCCATTACGATGAAAATCTTGCAGCGCGGATCGCCCGCGCCGGAAATCCACCATTTGTGTCCATTGATGACGTACTCGTCGCCGTCACGCTCGATGCGGGTCGCGATGTTGGTGGCGTCGGAAGAGGCGACCGCCGGTTCCGTCATCGCGAACGCCGAGCGGATCTCGCCGCGCAGCAGCGGCTCCAGCCACTGGCGTTTATGCTCCTCGGTGCCGTAGCGCTCGATCGTTTCCATGTTGCCGGTATCCGGCGCGGAGCAGTTGAATACCTCGGCGCCCCAGGGCACGCGGCCCATGATTTCGCACAGCGGCGCATAGTCAAGGTTCGACAGGCCCTCGGGGGCGCGTGTCGACTTGGGGAGGAACAGGTTCCAGAGTCCGGCAGCACGGGCTTTCGGTTTCAGATCTTCAATGATGGTGGTGGCAAGCCAGCGATTGCCTTTTTCGACGCCGTTGCGGTCGATTTCCTGCTTGTACGCCTTCTCGTTCGGATAAACATGCTCATCCATGAATGCGAGCAGTTTTGCCTGCAATTCCTTGCAACGGTCCGAGTATTCGAAATCCATGATGTCTCCTTGCCTTTGTGGTCTATGTGAGTAGCGTTATGGTGCCGATGCTGCCGGCCTCAGGTCGCGCTTGCGTATTTCCAGCCCATCTCCGCCATCGGGCGCGCCGACTTGCCCGATGCCAGCGCCTGCTCGCTGGATGCGGTGCCGTCCACATAGCGCTTCATGATGCCTTGCAGGATGCCGGCCATGCGGAACATGTTGTAGGCGAGATAGAAATTGAAATCTTCCTTGCGAATGGTCTTGCCGGTGCGCGCGCAATACTTCGCGATGTATTCTTCTTCGCTCGGGATGCCGAGCGCCTTGTGGTCGAGCCCGCCGATGCCGCGGAATTGTCCCTGCGGGATATGCC
>NZ_DAIUCO010000145.1:0-12973 GCF_036846085.1 Noviherbaspirillum sp.
GACCAGAAACCGAAGTGGTTGCGCAGCACCACGTCATACTCGATGTCGACCTCGAGGCCTTCATACTTGCCCCACAACGCCATGCCGGGCACATTCTCGTTGTGCCGCACGATGGTGACGTGGGTGCCGAAGATGGGCCGGTTCAGTCGCTGCGCCTGCCCGTACTGGCGTTCGATGAACCACTGGTACAGCAGGTCGAGATCGTCTCGCGGCAATGTCGCTACCAGCGAGCGTTTGGTGTACGGCTTTTTCGAGGAGATGGGCGGCATGTTGTACGCCAGCCGCCCGCGCGTCACGAGGCGTTGCATGGAAGCAGGGCGGCACATCCGCTACGAAAAGTTGCGGACGCTATTTGCCGCTGCCCGCGGCACCGGCGGCGATGCTTCCCGCGCCCTTCGCGCCGCTGCTGTTTTTCGATTGGTCGCTCGACGAACCGGTCGGCGCGATGATGCTGGTGGACTGGCCTGCGTAAACGGACGACTGTACCGCGGCGGCGGCGGCCGGATTGTCCCGCATCTGTTGCGCCAGCTGGAGATGCTGGCCGATAACCGGAACGAGCCTGGCCGCGTAGGCTTTCAGCACAGGCGATTGGGCGCGACTGCTCGCTTCCTCGAAAACCCGATGGGACTGCTCGTGATTCACAAATCCGGCCTGCTCCATGTACATCCGGTCGAACTCGTCGCCGGCCTTCAACGCTAGCTGCCGCAGCACTGCCGCCGCTTCCTTGTCGACCCCGCCCGGCAGGATGACGCCGCCCCTGTCCGCGAGTTTCCTGAGTTCATCCAGCGCCGTCAGGTGTTCTTCCAGCATTTTCTCGCCGTAGCCGCGTATCGCGGGATTTGCCGAAATCGCGGTTGCCAGCCCGGACATCTTGATTTCCGCGAGATGGGCCTGTGCGAGTTCCCGCATCAATTTGCGATCGGCATTGCCCATGTCGATCCTTTCCTGCGGTTCGCCGCGGCCGGCAATTCCGGAGCGGTTGCTCTTCGGGTCGCCGAGGCTGTTAGTCGTTCCGCCGCTGGTCGCATTGCCGGCGCTCTCGGGCGCGGTCGCCGCCGTATCGCGCGAGGAAGCTGTCGCTCCGTCACTTCCCGCGCGTTGCCCAGGCCCGGGGCCGCTTTGAGATTGCGCCGCGGACTGCAGCGGCATGGACAGCGCGACAATCGCGAGGCCGATCGTTGCGATCACGCGGGCATGATTCAGGGTAAATCGCGGCATGGCGTTGCTCCTTGGTTACCCGCCTGCCGCAGGTACGGCGTCCGGTAAAGCGGCGGCGTGTGATCCTGTTGGACGCCGCCGCGATGAAAAAGATTTCATCGCCGGCCGTATAAGATGCGACGTTCTGAACGGACCGTGCGGGCGTCCGCCTAAACAGCCAGCAGCAGCGCGGCATACATCCCGCCGCCAAGAAGAAAGGCGCTGAACCGGCTCTGCCTGTCGTCCGGCAGCTCCTCCTTCAACACGTTCAGGACGACTGCACCGGCAATGAATGCCACCAGGACGCTGATCGCCAGTTCGGGAACGACAACCGAATATCCGGCCGCCCAGCCGGCGAGCACGGCAGCCGCGAGCAGCCATCGGCCATTGCTTGCGTATCTGAGCTTGTAGTGTCCCTGCAGGCCGAAGTCATTCACCAGGAAGTGCAGAGCCATGGCAAAGAAAAAAAACGCAAAATTGCGCACGGACTGGCCATCATCGCTCAGCAGGTAACCAATCAGAAAGTTATAGAGGGCGAAGAAGCCGATATGCAGCCAATAGATGGTTGCGACGGGCGTGTCATCGTCCCCGGTTCGTCCGCCTCGCTTGCGCGATTGCTTCGCCGCACGCTCCAGCCCGTAGAAAATGGACAGGCCGACGAAGGCGACCACGTAGGCATGGTGTTCGATAAAACCCGGCAAGCCGTCCGCGGATTCGCGGATGACTTTCTGATGTTCCGCCAGTTCGGGAAGCAGATGCAGGAACACATAGGCGACGGAAATGCCGCCGGCGCCCGACAGCCAGATGCTGCGCGGGGCGCTGTTTAAAAAGCGGAGCCTTGCTGCCAGCACATGCAGCGTTGCCAATGCGAATGCCGCGAAAAATGTCAGTGCCGCCATATTTTTTTTCTCGTTTTGAGCGGCTCCCGGCGATTGCCTTGCCGGTATGCCGTGGTGTGCCGGTATAGTGGGTATGGAAGGGTGACAACCGCATTCAGCCGACAGTTTCCATCTCGTCTACATGATTGTTGATCAACAACGGATTGCATGCATTTTTCCGGCAACGCGCTACCGGTTCGCCGCCGGCTTGTTTTTGCCACCGTATCCGAATCTGCTCAACAATATGGACGGTTTGCTTTGCCAGGAAACCCGCAGCCCGATAACCTGCATGAGCCGTTCGGGGTTGTCTGGAAAGACGTCCGTGCATATAGTATGAGACACTATCATCTTTAAAAATTTAATAGTTTTAAGTAATCAATTCTCGCTAATGACATTTACCAAATTACGCACCCGGCATATTCCGGCAATGCATGCGGAAGTACAGGAATACGAAGACGCCGTCACCGGTGCCCGCCACATCCACCTTGCCAGCGACGATCCCGAACTGGTATTCCTGGTCGGCTTCCCGACCGTGCCGGACGCGAGCGACGGACGTGCGCATATTCTTGAACACCTCGCCCTGTGCGGCAGCGACCGCTATCCGGTGCGCGATCCGTTTTTCTCGATGCTGCGCAGGTCCACCGCGCATTTCATGAATGCGATGACGTACTCGGATAAAACCGTGTATCCCTTTGCAAGCACGGACAGGACCGACTTTTTCAACCTGCTGGAGGTCTATCTCGACGCGGCATTTTTCCCGCGCCTGGATTACCTCGATTTCCTGCAGGAAGGCTGGCGTCTCGCGGTGGACGACGGCAAGCTCGCTTACCACGGCGTGGTGTTCAACGAGATGAAAGGCGCGTTCGCCGATCCGATGCGGGCGCTCGACAGCGGCATCGGCGCTTCCCTGCTGCAGGGCACGACCTATGAATACGAATCCGGCGGCGATCCGCTGGACATCCCGTCGCTCACCCACGCCGCGCTGCAGGAATTCCACGCCACCCATTACCATCCATCGCAGGCCATCTTCATGACCGCCGGCCGCATCGATGCGCGCGAGGTGCAGGCGGTGATCGAGGAGCGGGTCCTGTCCCGCCTTTCCGACCGGCAGGCAGGCGGACGCCTGTTGCCGCAGCTTGCGCCTGCATGGACGACGCCGAAAGCGGTCACGGTCAACATCCCCGGCCTGGAGCATGGCGTGCAGATCACCTGGCTGATGGGCGAATCGGTCGATCCGGAATCGTATTACCACGCCCAGTTGCTCGAAGCGGGACTGCTGAGCAATTCCGCCGCGCCGCTCGCCTATGCGATGGAGTCCGCGGGATTCGGGCGGCCGTCCGCATTGAACGGCGCCGACACCGGCATCCGCCAGATCCTGTTCCATCTCGGTATGGAAGGATTGACCAAGGACCAGGTCGGCCCCGCGCGCAAGCGGATCTGGTCGGCGCTGGAGAAAACCGCCAAGACCGGCGTGCCGGAATCGCTGCTGCAGGCGACATTGCGCGACATCCGCTTCGGCCAGCGTGAAATCAGCGGCGGCCACATGCCGCATGCGCTGAAACAATTGCTGCGCGCGATTCCGCACGAGATGTACGGCGGCGACATCATGAACGGTTTCGATCAGGAGGAAATCCTCGGCCGCCTGCAGCAGCGCATCGCCGATCCTGGCTTCTTCAAGGGGCTGGTGCAGGCATTGCTCGATTCGCCCACCCGGCTCGATACGACGGTCGTGCCTGATGCCGAATATTTCAGCAAGCGGGAGACGGTAGAGAACGAACGGCTCGCCCGGCTGCAGGCATCGCTGGACGAAGCGGAAAAGAACAGGTTACGCGCGGAAGCGGCGGCGCTGCTCGAGCGCCAGCGTCAGCCGGTCAACAACGACGTGCTGCCGCGCATTCGTCCCCAGGATGTCAGCCCGCTGCCGCGCCCGGCATTGCCGCTGCCGACGGCGGACGACGGCCGGATCACCGTGTCGATACCTTCCAACGGCATTGCCTATGCACGGGTAATGTACGACGTGTCCGATATGCCGCAGGCCGACTGGCCATGGCTGCAACTGTATGTCGATGTGCTGTCCGAGCTCGGCATGGGCGACAAGTCGTATGAAGACGCCGATGCGTGGCGCCATGACCAGGTGCCGTTCTTCGATGTCAACCTCCAGGCCATGCAGGTGCAGCCGGGGGCGGATACCGGCGGCGACTTGCGCATCGATGTCGATTTCTATGCGAAGGGACTGAGCGAGGAGAAGGCGGCGATCGCCGACGTACTGTCGCAGTCGATCCGCGGTGCGCGCTTCGACGAACATGAGCGGCTCGCATTCCTGATCGACAGCATGGTGCAGGACATGCGCAACGGACTGGCGGAGGAAGGCGACAGCTACGCCAGGTTGGCTGCCACCGCGCCGGTATCGCCGCTGCGGCATTTCGACGAGCAGATCAAGGGCGCAAGCGCGCTGCCGTTTTACGGCAACCTGCACCAGAAGTCGCAGACTCCGGAAGGCCTGAAGGAAATCGCCGGCCGGCTGGAAGAACTGCACAAGCGCATTGTTGGCCGCAAGCCCTTGATCGTTGCCGCCGGCATCGACAAGGACGGTGAAGAACTGGCGTCGCTGCTTGACCTGCCTGCACCGATCACCCGGTCTTCACAAGCGGCGCAGGCGGAACCCGAACAGGTCCGGACGGCGCCGTCACAGTCGCTTGCCAAAGCGGCATTGCATGCGCCGGCACAGGTCAATCACTGTTTCGCCGCATGGCAGGTGCCCGGTGTCGGGCATCCGGATGCGCCCGCGCTCGCCGTGCTCGGCGAGATACTGACCAACCTGGTATTGCACCAGGCGTTGCGGGAGGAGGGCGGCGCCTACGGCGGACAGGCCGGCTACAACCCGTCGATCGGCGCATTCGTGATGATGTCCTATCGCGATCCGCGCCTTGCCGCGACCTACGAGGATTTTGCACGGGCAATCAAATGGGTTGCGGACGCGGAACTGAAGCAGGAAAACATCGAGGAAGCGATCATCTGCGTCATCCAGGACCTCGACAAGCCGCGCACCCCGTATGCGGAAGTAGTCTGGTCGCTGAACCAGCAGCGGCAGGGCATCACCGAGGACATGCGGCGCCGTTACCGGCAAGGCGTCCTGCAATGTAATGCGGAGCGGATCAAGGCCGCCGCCGCGGCATGGCTGCAGGACAAGGCCCACAGTCGCGCGGCCTTCGTCGGCAACGCCAGCCAGGACCTTGCAGGGCTTGAGGTGAACGACCTGATGGCATTGGCAAGCTGACAGGCGCTTCGGCCCGGCGCTTGCGCAAAAGCAATCGATCCATGTAGTTCCTGTGGTCAAATTGACTGCAGGAACTACTCCTGCGGAAGATCGGTCAAAACCCGGTCACGCATGCGCCTGATGGTGAAAACGCATCCGATGCAGCCCTTGCTGCAATCATGATGGGCAGACCCCATCGAATCTTCCTGTTTCCCGCGCTGCCGACAACTATCTGGAGTAACAATGCGCGTCCTGCACGTCTGTTCAGAAATCTATCCGCTGCTGAAAACCGGCGGCCTGGCCGATGTGGCCGGCGCACTACCGCCGGCCCTGGTCCGCGCTGGCTGCGATGCCCGCCTCCTGGTCCCCGGATTTCCTGCAATGATGAATGGCGTGGCGAATTTGCACCTGATCGCCGAACTGCCGCCCCGATTTGGTGCGAGTGCGTTGCGGCTTCTCGCCGGCACCCTTGCCGACAGCGGCCTTCCTGCCTATGTGATCGATGCGCCCGGCCTGTACGATCGTCCCGGCAATCCCTACTACGGCCCGGATAACCATGACTATTCCGACAACCACCGCCGGTTCGGGCTGCTGGGGTGGATGGCGGCCGAGCTTGCGCTGGGACGTGATCCGTCATGGAACGCCGACATCATCCACGGCCACGACTGGCATGCAGGCCTTGCGCCCGCCTACCTGAAGGCGGCGGAAATGCGCAACGGCCGCAAGGTGGCCGGCAGCGTATTCACGGTGCACAACCTTGCCTACCAGGGCGTTTTCCCGAGCCATGTCTTCGGCGAACTGGAACTGCCGTGGGAATTTTTCAATATGTACGGCGTCGAGTTCTACGGCAATCTGTCGTTCCTGAAAGCGGGCCTGTTCTATTCCGACAAGATCACTACCGTCAGTCCGACCTATGCGCGCGAAATCCAGGAGCCGGAGCAGGGCTGCGGCCTGGACGGCCTGCTGCGCGGTCGTGCCCACGATCTGCGCGGCATCCTGAACGGGGTCGACCTCGACGTGTGGAACCCGGCGGCCGATCCCGACATCGCGTCCCACTATGATCGCGAATCGCTCGAAGGCAAACGCGCCTGCAAGCGCGCATTGCAGCAGGAAGCCGGATTGGCCGTCCAGGAGAATGCGCCGCTGTTTGGCGTCGTCAGCCGGCTGACGGATCAAAAGGGATTGAACCTCGTGCAGGCGGGCCTGCGCGGCATACTCAGCCGCGGCGGCCAGCTGGTGTTGCTCGGCAGCGGCGATCCAGCGCTGGAAGCGGCATTCAGGGAAGCGGCGGCGGCGCATCCGTCATCGGTGTCCGTCCATATCGGCTACGATGAAAAAAAGTCGCATCGCATCATCGCCGGGAGCGACGTGATTCTGGTACCGTCCCGCTTCGAACCCTGCGGCCTCACGCAGCTCTATGGACTCCGCTACGGCACGCTGCCGCTGGTGCGCCGCGTCGGCGGGCTTGCCGATTCGGTGGTGGACTGCACGGCCGAAAACATGGCACAGGGAAAGGCGACCGGGTTCGTCTTCGACCGGTTCGAGAATGAAGCGTTTGTCGCCGCCGTGCATCGCGCATGTGCCTTGTATGCCCGCCGTGACGAATGGTTACGCATACAACAGTGCGCAATGGCGCAACAGTTCAGCTGGGATCTCGCCGCCGGCCAGATGCAGGAGCTGTACCGGCAAGTCGCGCCGCGCTGAGATGGCGCGCGCTGCCGGATCGAAATGCATAATGCAGCAGCAGTGATCGAAGGAACCCGCCGCAGCGGCTGTCGCCGACTGCCGGATTTACGGAATTGAAAGCATATGAACCAACCAATCAGCCTTGATCGACAAGATCACGCCGTGGCAAGCCTCAAGGACGCCATCGTCAGCAAACTGACATACTCCATCGGCAAGGATGCGTCGTTCGCCACCCCGCGCGAATGGCTGCAGGCCACCGAACTGGCGGTGCGCGATCTGATGATCGAACGCTGGATGAAGACGCGCGCGGCGCAGCATGAGCAGGCGAGAAAACGCGTCTACTATCTGTCGATGGAATTTCTCATCGGCCGGGCATGCAGCAACGCCGTCCTGGCGCTGGGCATCTATGATGAGGTAAAGGCGGCGCTCTCCGCACTCGGCGTCGATTTCGAGAACATTGCGAATTTTGAGCCGGACGCGGCACTGGGCAATGGCGGCCTGGGCCGGCTGGCGGCATGTTTCCTCGATTCGATGGCGACGCTGGGCATCGCCGGAATGGGCTACGGCATCCGCTACGACTACGGCATGTTCAGGCAGCAGATCGTTGACGGCAACCAGGTGGAAACGCCGGACTACTGGCTCACCGGCGGCAATCCGTGGGAATTCCCGCGTCCCGAAGTGCAGTATCGTGTCCGCTTCGGCGGCTACACCGAGCAGCACGGCGACCAGGCGCGCTGGGTCGGCACCGAGGACGTCCTCGCGATGGCCTACGACACGATCATCCCGGGATATGCGACCGGAACAACCAACACCCTGCGCCTGTGGTCGGCCAAGGCCACCAGTGAAATCGACCTGTCCGCCTTCAACCAGGGCAATTATTTCGGCGCGGTCGAGCACAAGAACCATTCGGAAAACGTCTCCCGCGTGCTGTATCCGGACGACTCCACCCAGTCCGGGCGCGAGCTGCGCCTGCGCCAAGAATATTTCTTCGTATCCGCCAGCATGCAGGACATGATCCACCGGCACCTCGCCACCCACGACGGCTTCGCGCACTTCGCCGACAGCGTCGCTGTTCACCTGAACGACACCCATCCGGTGCTCGCCGTGCCAGAGTTGCTGCGCCTGCTGATGGATGAGCACGGTATCCCCTGGAAGAGCGCCTGGGCGATGGCGCAGAAGATTTTTTCCTATACCAACCACACGCTGATGCATGAAGCGCTGGAAACCTGGCCGGTGAACATGCTTGGCCGTGTATTGCCGCGCCATCTGCAAATCATCTTTGATATCAACGCCGAATTCCTGCACAGCGTCACGGCGCAATTCGGCTCCGATATCGACCTCATGCGTCGCCTGTCGCTGGTCGACGAGCAGGGCGAACGGCGGGTGCGCATGGCCTATCTCGCCGTGGTCACGAGCCACAAGGTCAACGGTGTTTCGAAGCTGCATTCCGAGCTGATGAAGCAATCCATCTTCGCCGACTTCGCCAGGGTGTTCCCCGAGCGCTTCACCAACAAGACCAACGGCATCACGCCGCGCCGCTGGCTGGCGCAGGCCAACCCGTCGCTTTCGGCGCTGATCGATCAGCGCATCGGGCCGGAGTGGCGCCGTGACCTGGACCGGCTGGCCGAAGTCCGCCCGCTCGCCGAGGACCACGGGTTCGTCAATGCGTGCCGAGATGCGAAGCGCAACAACAAGCGGCGTCTTGCACAGTGGGTGCAGAACAATCTCGGCATCGCGCTCAACCCGGACTCGCTGTTCGACGTGCAGGTCAAGCGCATCCACGAATACAAGCGGCAGTTGCTCAATCTCCTGCATGTCGTCACACGCTACAACCGCATCATCGCCAATCCCGATGCGGACTGGGTGCCGCGTACCGTGATCTTCGCCGGCAAGGCCGCATCGGCGTATCACATGGCCAAGACCATCATCAAGCTCATCAACGATGTCGCCGTCACCATCAATAACGATCCGCGTGTCGGCGACAAGCTCAAGCTGGTGTTCATCCCGAATTACAGCGTCACCCTGGCGGAGCTCATCATTCCCGCAGCCGACCTGTCGGAACAGATTTCGCTGGCAGGCACCGAAGCCTCGGGCACCGGCAACATGAAGTTCGCGCTGAATGGCGCATTGACGATCGGCACGCTCGACGGCGCCAACATCGAAATCCTGGAGCAGGTCGGGGAAGACAATATCTTCATCTTCGGCAATACGACCCCGCAGGTGCAGGATATCCGCGTGCACGGGTACCAGCCGCGCCAGCTGTATGAATCCAACCCGGAACTGAAGCAGGTGCTGGACCAGATCCGCGACGGCCATTTCTCGCCCGGCCAACCGGACCGGTTCCACCGCGTCTTCGATACGCTGGTCAACTACGGCGACCATTACTTGCTGCTCGCGGACTATGCCAGCTATGTCACCACGCACGAGTCGGTGGACCAGCTTTTCCGGCAGCCGGAACAATGGCACCGGAAAGCCATCCTCAACGTGGCAGGGATGGGCATGTTCTCATCCGACAGGGTGATCGGGGAGTACGCGAGCGAGATATGGCGGAGTGAGCCGGTGGTCATGGGGTGACTGCGCGAAAGGATTGCTGACGACTGCGATTCATACGAATGTTCTGACGTAATGAAACGCTCTGTTCAAGAACATCGGTGAATCGCGGTTGGCGTATGCAGATTGCGTTAACAACCGCGAAGGCTCTTCCTGTTATGGAAAAGCGTGGACATTGTCAGCACCGTGGTAACCCTATTGATAAACGCCGACGGCCGTCAGTGCGGCGGCTGCCAGCAACCCCATCCAACCGGGGTGCTTGCCTTTCGTTCCAACGAGGACGAGCAAGGAACTGACCAGCAGTGCGCATGCAATCGCCTTGCTGAGTGTTGATTGCGAAATTTGTGCTGTCGACGGAAGTGCCAACCAGAGAAGCGTGATTGCGACGCACCATCCAAGTGCCGTGACGACGTGCCAGCTTGCCCAAAGGATGCGCACATGCGGTTCGCGCAGCACGTTCCCGCCGTTTGTCGGGATGATGCCTTGAAGGCGCATTAGGCGAAAAATCATCATTTCACCCAATACAGAGTGCACAAGGCCTATGACAAAGGTGAGAACGCCAGCAGCAAGGAAATACGTGTTCATGCCCGACCTCGGTGAGTGGTGGCGCGGTTAACTAGTACCCAAAGCCGGAAGCGGGACATGTACGCGCAACCTTCAGATCGCAGGTACAAGCGTTTTCACCGCATGGACTCCTTTAACGAAGATCCCCAGCCCGGAGGAGCCTAACATGAAAAATGCAATGCGCCTGAAATTTACCGCACTAAGCTTTTTGTAGATAGTGATTCCCAGCAGGGTACACGGCAGTACAACTGGCAAGAGAAGAAGCAGCAAACTCCAGAACTCTGCGCTGAAGCTCGCCGGATGGAATACTGCGAGCAGCAGCAACGAAAAAATCTGCATGGTCAGGATATATGGTTGCACGATTGACCGTATTTCCTCCTTCGACAACTGCGCGAGCCCGGCCCACATCACCACCGGTGCTCCAGGAAACGCGGTGAAGCCGCCCAACACGCCGCCGACTCCGCCGACAACAAGCGACGATCGCGTATTGGGTGTTACCTTCAGCCACGCGCTATTGGGCTTCGCTATCGAATACGCGGCATACGCCATCAAGAATCCACCAAATCCTGTCATGAGTGTCGGAACCGGCAAGATCGCCAACAGCCAGAGTCCGACTGGAACACCGATCACACCACCGATCAAGTAGGGAACAGGGCTGTTTGGGCCCGCCTGCCTGAGCGGTTTCATATCTGCGCGCAGCTGTCCAATGGAGAGCAACTGGTTGGCCGTGGAGAGGGCCATCAAAAGCGGAATGGCGAGCATCGGAGAAAGCAGTGATAGGGAAATCGCGCCTATGGCGGAGAATCCAAAACCGGAAAGGCCGCTCATCACCCCCGAAGCCGCGAGGATCAGCGCAAGAAGAACCGTCGAAGCCAGACTGAGTTCGGGAGGAAGAGCAAAGTTGAATTCCATTTCACATTACCTTCAAGTCACTATTGTTCGTGCCGATTGCACAGGAGTGCATGGTTCTCAACCGCCAAGATGGAGCGGATGTTAAGTGGCAATATCGACGGGGTGAATACGACTTTGGTCGTAGCGTGTATAAAGTGCTACAGCAATGAACGGTACATCCGGGCGTTTGATAGGCGAATCATTGGCGACTGGACGGGACCCGCGAGCGCAATGTGGGTGGCCTGTCTATGGAGCGTATCGCCATCGCGGCCGAGCGGGATACCGGTAACGCGTGTCGCATCACCGGATAGACCGACGGTCTCAAGCGTTTTGTTCGTCAGGGCTATGCGAACCGACGGTTAAATCACATCGGCGATGCGGCTGAGCGCTTGAGTCAGCCGATCGAGATTTTCCTCGTTCGCAGAGCCGACTCGGGCTTTGACAGCTTGAGCAGTCGCAATGTCGTCAAATGCTTGCTCCCATGTCAGGCGCGTCCCATTATCAACAGCGGAGAATTGAATGGTGAGCGTGAAATAGGGCGGGCAGTCATGCCGAATGACGATGCGCTGAGCACGATCAAGCACAGAGAAGTAGCTCTTGTTGGCATAGCTCTTCCCGTCTGGCCCATGCATTGTGAAAACCCATTGTCCACCGACCTTGAACTCAAATACCTTGAAAGAGTTGGTGAATCCGGCTGGTCCCCACCAGGAGGCCAGAACAGCTGCTGAGGCGAAGGCGTCGTAAATGGCTTGAGGAGAAAACGGCAATGTTCTCTCGGTGCGTAGGATTCTGTCTTTATCCATAGTCCGTATGTCGTGCTGGGGCGGTTTGAGCGACGTTTAATGCAGCAATGACGGGCACTGTTTTACGGCGTCTCTGTCCATGAACAAGTTAAACAGCATTTTCTTCTTCGATTTGTAATGCAGGCCAGATGTCCAGCCACCGTTTATTCTTAGCTCTTTCTCGGACGACCGAGTTCGGATAACCTGTCTTTGGATTTGGCCTTATCGTATGGGCCCAGCAATGCTCCATCCCATGCGGAGCGATGATTTCAACAGCATTATTCCCAGCCAACCGTACGCCAATACACGTGGGCAGCTCTGGGTAGTAGCTTATCGCGTCAGCAGAGCTCTGATATGGCGGGTGTCCATTTCGCAAGTGCATCCGTGCCTGATTACGTACCTGCCAACGGATGGCAGGCCTGAAAGACCGAAGATGCGATTCGATACGCTGCTCAGTGTCTGCAGATAAGTCTATAGGGTCAAAGTAAGCCACATCAACATCGTTTAAAGGCGTATATACGTCTCGATCATGAAGGTGGTCCCAAATCAAGTTGCGCACGAATCCGGCAACAATCATCCAATCGGGTAATCCAGCATTTTTTACTACATCAAGGCAATCCATACGCCACATATCGGCACGGATTAGCATTTCGGCTTTCGTTGTAGATGGTAACGCCATGAACTTCAATGGCTTTGATAACCAGGGGCGCAACCGCCTGAGTTCATTGGCATGGTGGGTTGCGCCAGGTCAGGCATCTGATTCTCCCCACAAGCGGTTCCTGGCTCCAAACTGCGCTCCGGCAAACACAACGAAGGCATATATGGCAAGGATAGGTAGAGCCATCAGTGCAAATCCATATGTGCCAATCACGATAGGTGTCCAAAGCAAGCAGAGAGCAAGGAACGCTGCAATTCCAATGCGGCGTGCAAGATATAGATCGAAAAACCAGCCGTGAACAACGCCCACGGCCAAGCCTGCCATCAAGATCACCGTCGCAATTGTCACTCCGGATTTACTCGCCAGTGAATAGTACACGGACAACGCAAGACCAATGCTGGCGACAAAGCTTGAAATCGGGGCTATCACTCCTTTATTGATTCTCATTTTGAAACCTAAGGCTAAGCTGAACAAGCCACTGTTTTTTTGGATTGACGTCGATTTGATCGGC
>NZ_DAIUCO010000146.1:0-12912 GCF_036846085.1 Noviherbaspirillum sp.
GCAATAAAAAACCCCGCCTTCGAAAAAAGACGGGGTTCGTCAGCAGTCTGAAAGGCGATCTTAGGATCGCCTTTTTGTTTGGCGCTTCGATTCAGGATCAGTCGAGCCGACGGTCATATGAGGCATCAACCCCCTGCGCCTTCGCTTGACACGGGCGTTCATGGCTTGTTTAATACGTGCTGCAGATTTCTCTGCGACAAGAAATGGCGCGATACAACAGCATAAAAAGCAAACAGCGCCATCAAGGTATTTTTCTATTCCGAGGGGACACGAGTGAATAAAACCGAATTGATCGATCATATTGCAAAGTCTGCGGACATCTCCAAGGCGGCTTCTACCCGCGCATTGGATGCAATGATTGGCGCAGTAAAAACCACGCTGAAAAAGAATGGCACTGTAACCTTGGTTGGTTTCGGTACATTCTCCGTCGGCAAGCGCGCCGCTCGTACCGGGCGAAATCCGCGTACCGGTGACGCGATCAAGATCAAGGCGGCCAAGGTTCCGAAATTCCGTCCCGGCAAAGGATTAAAGGACGCAGTTAACTAGTGCACGTCCGCGAAAGATGTTGTAGAATTGCGGTCTTCATGACGTGGTGACAAACGTCATATGTTTGACAGCTAAGTGTGGATCCGGGTGCTTAGCTCAGTTGGTAGAGCGGCGCCCTTACAAGGCGTAGGTCGGGAGTTCGAGCCTCTCAGCACCCACCAAAAGCGGTCAAGCAGCATGCAGCAAGAATAAGTAGTTTAGGAGTGGTAGTTCAGTCGGTTAGAATACCGGCCTGTCACGCCGGGGGTCGCGGGTTCGAGTCCCGTCCACTCCGCCAATAACCAAAAAAAGGCGAACGCGAGTTCGCCTTTTTTCATATGCGATACACATATCGCGATTCGTCTGTGATTGGCTGACCATGTTTGATTTTATTCGCTCCCATCGTCGTTTGATGCAGTTCATTCTGCTGCTGTTCATCATTCCGTCGTTCGCTTTTTTCGGCCTCGAGAGCTATACCAATTCCCGTGGCAGCGAAAATGTCGTTGCCAAGGTTGCGGGACAAAACATCACCAAAGAAGAACTTGATGCCGCGCAGCGGGAGCAGATGGATCGGTTCCGCCAGATGTTCGGCCCGCAGTTCGACCCGAAAATGTTTGATACGCCGGAGGCGCGGCAGAACGTTCTCGATACCTTGATCGCACGACGCGTCATCGCCGCCGAAGCCGCCAATAAGAATCTGACGGTGCCCGACCAAGTATTGCAGCAGAACATACTTTCCATTCCGGGACTTACTACGCCAGAAGGCAAGTTCGACGGCGAGCAGTACAAATCGCTGCTTGCCATGCAAGGCATGACCCCGGCATCGTATGAGGCGCGCTTGCGGCAGGACCTTGCCTTGCAACAGATCAACGATGCAATCCAATCCACTGCATTCGCACCGAAGACGGTTGCGTCGAAACTGTCGGATCTGAATGATCAGCAGCGCGAAATCCAGGAAATGCTGTTCAAGCCGACCGACTACGCATCGAAGGTGAAAGTCACGGATGAGATGCTGAAGGAATACTACGAAAAGAATGCTTCGCAGTTCCAGATTCCTGAGCAAGCCCGGATCGAGTATGTGGTTCTGGATAGTGCGGCATTGGCTTCCCAGATCACCGTGAGCGATGCGGACGTCAAATCGTATTACGATCAAAACACCAAGCGCTACACCGTGGATGAACAGCGCCGTGCCAGCCATATCCTGCTTACGGTGAAGAAGGACGCATCGGATGCGGACAAGGCGGCAGTCAAGGCTAAGGCAGAGAAGTTGCTGGAGCAGGTGAAGAAAAATCCTGCCGAGTTCGCGAAGATTGCAAAGGAAAATTCCCAGGATCCCGGCTCGGCAGAGCGGGGAGGCGATCTGGACTTCTTCGGCAAGGGCATGATGGTCAAACCATTTGAAGACACGGTCTTCCAGATGAAGAAGGGCGACATCAGTGGCCTTGTTCAATCAGACTTTGGTTTTCACATCATTCAATTGACAGACGTGAAAGCGGCTTCGGTCCAGCCGCTGGAGGAAGTGAAGGGCGAAATCGCAGCCGAGATCAAAAAGCAGCTTGCGGCGAAAAAGTACACGGAATCGGCAGAGACTTTCAGCAATATGGTGTACGAGCAATCGGAGAGCCTGAAGCCGGTGGCTGACAAGCTCAGCCTGAAAATTGAGACGGCATCTGGTATTACCCGCAGTCCTGCGCCGAATGCGGCAAACGCGCCTTACAACAACCCGAAGTTCTTGTCATCGCTCTTTTCCGATGAAACGCTGAAGAACAAGCGCAATACCGAGGCGGTCGAAGTTGCGCCGAATACATTGGTCGCCGGACGGGTCGTTGAGTACAAGCCGGTCACAAAACGTCCGTTTGAAGAAGTGCAGGCTGTCGTCCGTGAACGCGTGACCAGCATTGAGGCCGCCAAGCTGGCTGAGCAGGAAGGCAAGGCGAAGCTGGCCGAGGTGAAAGCGAAGCCGGATGCCGCAGGCTTCAGTGCCCCGAAGGTCGTCTCCCGGACGAAAGCGGAAGGCATTCCTGGTCCTGCTCTGGCAGCGGTCATGAAAGCGGACACAGGAAAATTGCCTGCGTACGTTGGTGTCGACTTCCCGAACCAAGGGTATGGAATTTACCGCATCAACAAGGTTACTCAACCTGCCAATACGGACACTGGCCGCCGCCAGGCGGAGCAGCAGCAACTTGCCAACGCCCTTGCGCAGCAGGAAATGCTTGCCTATGTCGAGTCGCTGAAAGCCAAGGCAAAGGTTGAGGTCGTAAACGGCGGTGCGAAGAAGGATGCCAATCAGCCTGGCAACGAGTAAGCGCGGCGTGATTCGCTCATCCGCCTAGCGCAGGATGAAACAGCTGTCGCTGTCGGCTTGCAACATGCAACTGGCACGAATTAAAACCGGTCCTTCGGCTATAAAGCGAAGGGCCGATTTTATTTTAATAGTGCTATATTTCGCACCTTATTTCGCCAGCATTGGCTTGAGATGCGGCCAGACATTTTTCAGTATCAAGGGCTGCGCTTCGGCCGTGGGATGAATACGGTCACCCTGAAAAAGCTGCGGCTGCTCGGCGACCTCTTCAAGAAGAAACGGAACCAGATCCGTTTTCTTCTCTTTCGCAAGCCTGGCATAAATGGCGGCGAATTTCTGCGCATAGTCACGCCCGTAGTTCGGCGGAATTTGCATGCCGACCAACAATACCCTTGCCCTGGCTTTTTGGGATGCGGTAATCATCGTGGCGAGATTGTCCTCGGTCGCATTCAACGCCAATCCTCTTAGCGCGTCATTTCCACCCAACTCGATCACCACAACATCCGGCTTATGCTGCTCCAGCAATGCGGGCAGGCGCGAACGCCCGCCGCTGGTTGTTTCCCCGCTGATGCTGGCATTCACAATGCGTGCATCCAATTTTTCCGCCTGGAGGTTTTTCTCCAGCAATGCCACCCATCCGCTGCCGCGGGCCAATCCATACTCTGCGGACAGGCTGTCTCCAAGCACAAGCACTGTTTTTGATGCAGAATAGGCGCTCGACGCAATTAGGGCGAACGCAAGCAATACCGCCGTTCGAAACAAATTCATCACTTCTCCAAATTTCTTACCGTCCCGCATGCGAGATCCTTCCACAGTTGTATCCAATGCGATTGAAGTCAGCAAACTCACCAAGCGTGTTGCCGATGCGACCGGCGAGCTCACTATCCTGAATGACATTGATTTTACAGTGCGACCCGGCGAGACGCTGGCGATCGTCGGTGCATCGGGTTCGGGGAAATCCACGTTGCTCGGCCTACTTGCCGGCCTGGATACGCCGACCAGCGGCACCGTCAAGCTGGATGGCGCCGATATTTTTGCGCTGGACGAAGATGGCCGGGCCGGGTTGCGCCAGGCCAAGCTGGGATTCGTATTCCAGTCCTTTCAGTTGCTGACCCACCTGAATGCCCTGGAGAACGTGATGCTTCCGCTCGAACTGCGGCGGGACGGTGATGCGCGGGAAAAAGCGGAGAAAATGCTGGGCAGGGTAGGGCTATCGACCCGTCTCAAGCACTATCCGAAGTACCTTTCCGGCGGGGAGCAGCAACGCGTTGCGCTGGCGCGCGCATTCGTGACCGAACCGCCATTGCTGTTTGCAGATGAGCCGACAGGCAGCCTCGATGCCGCCACCGGCGAATCTGTCATCCAGTTGATGTTCGAGCTGAACCAGGAACGTCGCTCGACATTGGTGCTGGTCACGCACGATCTCGCGATTGCCGCACGCTGCAAGCGAACCATCACGATCACCGCCGGCCGTCTCGTCTAACCGGACCGAAATAGTCCGGCACGCATTTCGCCAATTTTCAGGCGATGTTTTTCATTCCCCTTCTCCGGCCACCCCGATCGGGAGCAAGCGGCGTCGGGAAAGACGAAATGCCTCCTAGCAGGCTCTATTCGCGGGCTGCGCCGTCAGATCATTCATCAATTGCCGGACTTCCGGAATCAATTCACTTGCAGTAAGCCCGACCGGCCCGATGCCACGCTGTACCAGTACGTCCGCCGCTCGTCCATGCAACCAGACCGAGGCGAGCGCTGCCTCCCATGCCGGCCAGCCTTGCGCAAGCAGAGCGCCGCATATCCCGGCGAGTACATCACCCGTTCCTGCGGTCGCAAGCCCGGGATTGCCGGTCGTATTGATCACGGCAAGGCCATCCTGGCGCGCCAGCACGCTGCCGGCGCCTTTCAATGCAACAATGCTGTTGAATGATGCGGCCAGTCGGCGTGCGGCGGAGATTCGGTCCGCCTGAATGTTCGTGCTGCCGGTTGACAGCAGTCGAGCCGCTTCGAGCGGATGCGGGGTCATTACCGCAGGGGCGCTTCGTGCGACCAGCAATTGCCGCAAGGTCGCGTCCGATGCCAGCAGGTTCAATGCATCGGCATCCAGGACCAGGGGCAGGGTGGTCTTCAATACGCGCGCAAGCACATCGGCGGCATCGTCCTTTGTACCGAGGCCCGGGCCCGCGACCAGCACACCATTGCTGAATGCATGCAGCTGTGCCGGCCTGCACATCAACTCCGGCTGGAGGGCGTCGTAGGCTGGCGGCGTGTCCAGAAAAGCGGCAAACACGCGGCCTGCGCCGGCTTTCGCACCAGCACGCGCAGCGAGTATCGCCGCGCCGGCCATTCCATGCGCACCTCCGACGATGGTGAGGTCTCCGAAGCTGCCCTTGTGCGAGTTGCGTTTGCGCGGGCGGAGACAATGCGAGAAATGCGATAGCCCGTTCAGGCTGATTGTTGCGCCCGGAAAAAAACTGTCGTCCAGGTCGAGAGGTGCAACCTCGACTTGGCCGGCGTGGTCGGCCCCATCGGCGGTATGCAGACCGGGTTTATTGCCGATGAACGTAATCGTATGGCTTGCGCGCACCGCGACGCCATGAGGGCCGACGATGTTGCCGGTATCCGCGTCCAGGCCGCTCGGTACATCCAACGCCAGCAAAGGACAATCAACGTCATTCAACGCATGGATCAAGGCAGCGGTGGCACCGTCGATCGGCCGGGTGAGACCGATACCGAACAAGCCATCGATGATCAGACTCCAGCGTCGGCCCAGGCACTCCTGCCAGCGATCGATGCCCAGCATGTCGACGCCGTTACTCCGCGCATGCTGCAATGCCTGATGTGCATCGACAGGTTGCTTCGCCGGATCGGCCTGCAGGAGTACAAGGACCGGCACACCGGCACGCAGAAGGCAGGCTGCGGCCACCAGCGCATCGCCGCCATTGTTGCCCGGTCCCGCAAGGATGAGTACAGGATCGCTGGAATTGGCCTCCCGAATGAGCCGCAAGGCCATTTCCGCGCTCGCTGCGCCGGCGCGTTGCATGAGCGTTCCCGGCGGATGTGCGGCAAGCGCCGCGCGTTCGATGCTGCGAATGGTGGTCTGGTCGTACAGCAATGAGGGATCAGGCATGGTGTGCGCTGTCGAGGCGGAAAACTCAGATTCTATGCTTATCCGGCAGTATGCCAAGCAGGGACGCGGCATGATCGGCAATGGCCAGCGATGCAGTCAGACCGGGCGACTCGATGCCGTACAGTCCCAGATAATGCGGGCTGCCATGGGATGCAAACAGAAAGTCCGCCGCTGGTGTGTCCGGCGGGCTGATTTTCGGCCTGACGCCCGCATAGGCAGGCTGCAGCGAACCATCCGGCAGATCCGGCCAGTAGGCGCGAATCTCGCCATAGAATGCGGCGGCATGCGACGGATCGACACGGTAATCGATGGCGGCAATGTCGGTGTCGTCCAGCCATTGGATGTCAGGGCCGAAACGCGCCTGACCGCCGAGGTCAAGGGTGAGATGCACGCCGAGACCGCCGGCTTCAGGGATGGGATAGATCAGGTGCGAGAACGGCGCCTTGCACCCCAGCGCGAAGTAACTCCCTTTCGCAAAGTACGCCGTCGGGATCGTGGCGGCGTCGAGGCCATCGATCATGGCAGCGATGCGTGGCGCCCAAAGGCCGGAGCAGTTCACGACAGTATCCGCCTGCAGTTCGATCAGGTCGCCATCCCCCGATATGACCTCCAGCAGGATGCCGCCGTGCGCATGGCGTCCTCTGGAGATCCGGCTGTCGAATGCGATTGCGGTACCGGCGCTTTCGGCATCTGCCTGCAAGGACAGCATGTAGGCATGGCTGTCGATGATGCCGGTATTCGGCGAATGCAGGGCTGCCACGCACGACAGGGCCGGTTCCAGATTACGTGCCGCCTCGGCGCTGATCGCGGTGACCTCGCTACAGCCGTTGGCATGCGCCTGGGTGAGAATCGCGTTCAGTTTGCCAAGCTGTTCAGGTGATGTCGCCACCACGAGTTTCCCGCAACGCCGGTGTCCGATGCCGCGTTCCATGCAATATGCATAGAGCGCATCGCGGCCCTGGACGCAGAGCCTCGCTTTCAGGCTTCCGGTCGGATAATAAAGGCCTGCATGAATGACTTCGCTGTTGCGCGAACTGGTTTCCATGCCGATCGCCTTCTGCGATTCGACAACCGCCACCTCGCGTCCTGCTTGGGCGAGTGCGCGTGCCACGGCGAGGCCGACTACGCCGGCGCCGATGACGATGCAGTCGATGCTATCCATAGCGTGACAAGGTCAGGCCATCCATATCGATTTCCGGGGCTCGCCCGGAAATGATGTCGGCGACGACCTTGCCGGAGCCGGCGGCCATGGCCCATCCCGTCGAGCCGTGGCCGATGTTCACGTAGATGTTGCGTACGGGGGTTGCGCCCAGCAATGGCGGGCCGTCCGGCAGCATGGGGCGGATGCCGCACCAGAATGTCGAGGTGTTGTAGTTCGCCGCGTCGGGAAACCAGTCGTCCCCGACCTTCACCAGGGTACGGATGGCGGCCTGGTGCAACTCGACATTTCGCGATCCCAGCTCGGCCGTGCCGGCGACACGAATGCGGTTGCCCATGCGGGTGATGCCGACCTTGTACGATTCGTCGACCACCGAGGCGCGCGGCGCCCGATCAAAATTCTTGATCGATGCCGTTGCCGAATATCCCTTTACCGGATACAAGGGAATCTGTATCCCGAGCGGCTTCAGCAACCGGGCGCTGTCGATGCCGGCGGCGACGACCACCGCATCGGCTGAAAAAATCTGGTCGTCGATGCGCAACGCAACCCGGCCGCCCTCAGGCTGGATCGAGTGCACGCTGCTGGTGAAGTGGAAATGGACGCCGATCGAGTGCGCGATGTACTTCAGTCGCTTGGTGAATAACGGGCAGTTACCGGATTCATCCTGCGGCAGGTACAGGCCGCCGCTCAATGCCGTCTGCTCATGCAGCGACGGCTCGATGGCGAGCGCGCCTTCCGCGTCGACCACCTGGTGCGGCACGCCGGCTTCCTCCAGCATCGCACATGCCGGTTCCGCCAGTTTCATGTCGTGCTGGGAGCGAAAGAGTTGAAGTACTCCCTGTGTCTGTTCGTAATCGATCTGGAATTGCTCGCGCATTTGCTTGAGGACATCGCGGCTGTAGAACGCGACACGTTGCATGCGCTCCTTATTAATGCGGTACCGGTCGATGTCGCACTCGGCCATCCATTGGCGCACCCAGCGCCAGAGCGCACGGTCCAGGGTCGGCTTGAGCAGGACGGGTGCTTCGGATTTGAAGAGGTAGGAAAGAATCTTCTTCGGCATGCCCGGCGCGGCCCATGGCATCGCATACCCGGGAGCGATCACGCCGCCATTGGCGTAGCTTGCCTCCTGGGCGACATTGTGGTGCCGTTCGACGACGACCACTTCATGTCCGGCCGCGGCAAGATGATAGGCGGTACACACGCCGACCACGCCGCCGCCGATCACCACGATTTGCTTTGCCTGTGTCACTTGATCAATCCGTTGAGAGGGAGATGCTGCGACGATCCAGTATCATGCGGCGCGGGCACATTGCCGATGTCGCCATGGATGGTGCTGTGTGCAACAACATCACACTGGCGGAATTCAGCTTTGAAAGCATCGAGGGCGGCATGAGATAAACCTGCGTGAGGGAAGTGAATGTGATGACAATGCCTATGGGTAATGCCGGGCCTGCGACGAGCCGCATGAGGCGTGGCCGTGCCGCAAGATTATACGTTGAGCGCAGGATCCGGATGTGCGAGTGTCGGTGCGGAATAACAATAATTGAGCAAAAAATTGCGGCACAATGTCGAAGTTGAAAGGGATCTGTTGTGAAGAAAACCAGTGAATCGTTCTTCGTGGACATCCAGCCGGGCGGGCTGCAATTTTCAGCTGATGGTTCAACGCCTCTGCTCATTTCCGCCGAACGCGCCGGGATCCGCATGCCGAGTTCTTGCCGCAATGGCACTTGCCGTACCTGTCTCTGCCGCGTGCTCAGCGGGCAGATCCGATACGGCATCGAGTGGCCCGGTGTCAGCGCGGATGAAAAGAAGGAAGGCTACATGCTGCCGTGCGTTGCCTATCCGTTATCGCCCCTGGTGATTGATGTGCCGCTTGCGGCAGCCGCCGGCCAGCCGCGCAACCATTCACCATCCTAGGAACCTGGCGGTCCAGTCGCCGCATTCCATGACATTCATGCATACACGTTTCATCGAATTTTTCCGCCGCTTATTCCGGCGCATCGCCGGTTACTTTCTGACGTTGCGGAATCCCGAACTGGGATGGCAGGCGAAGGCAGGCTCTGCATTCAAGGGCCTCGCCTCCCTGGCCATGATCTTTTTCGTCTTGCTGTGCATGTACGCCATCGTGCTGATTCCATTCACGCCGAGCATTGCCGATATCCGGAAGGCCAAGGTCGAGCAGCCCAGCGTGATCATGTCGTCCGACGGCAAGCGGCTGGCGGTGTTCAAGCGCGTCAACCGCGAGTGGGTGGAACTGAACAAGGTGTCGCCACATGTCATCAGCGCACTGATCGCCACCGAGGATCATCGCTTCTATGAACACCACGGCGTCGACCTGAAGCGCACCGCCAGCAGCATCGTGAAAACCCTGCTGGGCGATCCGCAGGGCGGTTCAACGATCACGCAGCAACTTGCCCGCAATCTGTATCCCGAAGAGATCGGCCGGCAGCGCACCATCACCCGCAAGCTCAAGGAAGTGATCACCGCGCTGAAGATCGAGTATGCCTACAGCAAGAAGGAAATCCTGGTTACGTACCTCAACACGGTGCCGTTCCTGTACAACGCTTTCGGCATCGAGATGGCGGCCCGTACCTATTTCGACAAGTCGGCCGACAAGCTCAGCGTTCTCGAAAGCGCGACGCTGATCGGGATGCTCAAGGGCACCAGCTACTACAACCCGGTACTGAACCCCGAGCGGGCAGTCAAGCGACGCAACATCGTGCTGTCGCAAATGGCAAAGCGGGAGGTGCTGGCGCAGTCGAACGTCGAGTCGCTGATGCGCCGGCCCATGGTGCTGAATTTCGAGCGCCAGCCGGAAGCACTGGGCCCAGCCCCGCATTTCGCCGAGCATATCCGCAAGTGGCTCATCAACTGGACCGACCGCAACGATTTCAACATTTACTCCGACGGATTGATCATCACGACGACGATCGACTCGCGCATGCAGGCCGCCGCCAACAAGGCGCTGGAACGTCAGACAGAGGCACTGCAGGCAGTGGCGGACGTCGAATGGGCGCGGCGTTCGGGGCAGCTCGAGTCCACCAACGCCAACACCTATATCGGCATGCGCAGGCAGGTGCAACCGTTCAGCCATTTCTGGCAGACGAAGGAAGCGCTGGTCAATGCATTCATCCGCGAGACGGGTGCATATCGCAACGCGGTGGCGGCCGGCGAGGAGCCGGATGCCGTACTGGAGCGACTGCAAGGCGATCAGGAATTCATGGCCAAGCTGCGCACGGAAAAGACCCGCCTGCAGGCCGGACTGGTCGCCATCGATCCGCTGAACGCGCATGTCAAGGCGTGGGTCGGCAGCCGGGACTTCAATGTCGATCAGTATGATCATGTGGCGCAGGCCAAACGGCAGCCCGGGTCGACCTTCAAGCCGTTTGTGTACGGCGCCGCGCTTGAGGAAGGCATGTCCCCCCGCAAGCAGTTCCTGGACCAGCCTGTCGAGATACCCCTGCCGGATGGCGGCGTATGGCGACCGACCGATGTCTCCGCGCCGACGGGGCGTCCGATGAGCGTCCGGGATGGCCTGGTGTATTCGAGGAATAGCATTACGGCGCAGGTCATGCAGCAGGTCGGGCCGGGCAAGGCGGCCGACTTTGCGCGCAAGGCCGGGATCCGGCAAAGCACGCTTGAGGAAGTCCCGGCACTGGCGCTCGGTACCAGCCCGGTTACGCCTCTGGAAATGGTTGCTGCTTACAGCAGCATCGCAACGAGAGGCACATACCGCACGCCGGTGCTGGTCACGCGCATCGCGGACAAGCATGGCAAGGTGATTGTCGAATTCGGCGCCGAAAGCAAGCGGGCGATGACGCCGGAGACCGCCGACCAGTTGATCGACATGCTGCGCGGGGCGGTCAACCAAGGTACGGGGCAGGCGATCAAGACGCGCTTCGGTCTGCGTGCCGATGTCGCCGGCAAGACAGGGACGACCCAGAACAATACCGACGGCTGGTTCGTGCTGATGCATCCGCGACTGGTCGCCGGTGCCTGGGTAGGTTTCAACGACGCCAGGGTCACCATGCGCAGCGACCATTGGGGGCAAGGTGCGAATACCGCGTTGCCGGTGGTCGGCGACTTCTTCCAGCAGGCGCTGCGCGCCAGGCTGGTCGATGCCGGTATCGTCTTCCAGCGGCCGCAAACGTCGGTGGTCGAATCCGCGCTTAACTGGTTCGAGCGTTTGTTCGGAGGGAACAAATCCGATGCGCCACCCGCTCCCTCGGCGCCGACACCGCCGGGACCATCACCCAAGCCGGGAAAGGAAGAGGGCGGGTCGCTGCTCGACCAGATCGAGCAGATGGTGGACACCGTGCGGGACTGGCAGCGCACCTATGAGCGCGAGAAACGGAGAGTTGAGGACATCATCAACTATTTTCGCCGCCTGTTCGAGTAATCCGCGAGCGACGAATCAATGCCGATGCCGGTGATGGATATCCGGTACATGCGGATGGGCATGCACGAGTGGCGCATGGCGATGCGGGTGCACATGCGGTTCTTTCCCAGCCCATGGGAAATCATGATCGTGCTGGTGATGCGCATCGTGGCGATGAGAATGGTTGTGCGTCATGTCTTCATGCGCGTGCGGGTGTGAATGCGTTTCCGTGAGATGCAGCCAGATGCCTGCGGCCATCAGCGTACCGGCGATCCAGAACGCCGGACCGGGCGTGTCCTGCAGCAGCGCCAGCGAGACAACGGCGCCGACGAACGGTGCGACGGAAAAATAGGCGCCCGTTCTGGCGGTACCCAAATTGCGCAGTGCCAGCACGAACAGGACTAGGCTTAAACCGTATCCGCAGAAGCCGATTGCACCGGCGCGCAATACGATCGCCATATCCGGCAGCGGGAAGCCAAGCGAGAAGGCGATTCCCAGGTTGACCGACCCGGCTGCAAGTCCCTTGATCCCAGCGATCTGCACCGCGTCGCCTGCCGATACCTTGCGCGTCAGGTTGTTATCAACCGCCCAGCACAAGCAGGCCGCTGCGATCGCCATTGCGCCCCAGGGCGGGCCGGCGACGGGGCGCTCATTCCACGCAGCAGCAAGCCGGCGGCGACAATCGGCGCCATGCCCGTCGCAACCCGCCGGTCGACATTTTCCCGAAAAACGAACCAGGCCAGAAGCGCGGTCAGGACGCCCTCCAGATTCAGCAGCAGGGATGCCGATGATGCCGGCGTATTCGTGAGCCCCATCATCAGCAGGACCGGGCCGGCGATACCGCCGGCGGCGACCGCACCGCCGAACCACGGCAGGTCTTTCGCAGTCAGGCGGGGACCGTGAACGGCGCGGTTGCCTCGGGCCATCAGGCGCAAGCCCATCCACCCCATCAGGCCGATACCACTGCCAAGGTATAACAAGCCGGCAAGCATGACCGGAGCGGTATCGTCCACCAGCATCTTGGCGAATGGTGTACTTGCGCCGAACAGTGCGGCGGCAAGCAGCGCGTACATGATTCCTGTGTGCATGATTCATCCGAATCAGAATGGGTCGGGCCGGCATGTGCCGTCAATGATAATCTTTGTTCGACTCGGTTCATGCGGTCCAGTGCCCTGTTCAGTGCTCTGCAAAGGACCTAGACGCAGCGTTGCGACGACGGTATGGACAATGAACGAGACAGCATCTACGATCAGCACTCCTTTTCTTTCACTCATCCCTTGAAAGGTTAGACATGGCAATGGACGAAATCGACTATGAAATTTTTGGCGCGGACATGCAGTACGTCGAAGTGGAACTCGATCCGGGTGAGGCGGCGGTCGGTGAGGCCGGAATGATGATGTTCATGCAGGACGGCATCGAGA
>NZ_DAIUCO010000147.1:0-12863 GCF_036846085.1 Noviherbaspirillum sp.
GAAGTCGACTGATCGCCGATGCCATCCGGGCCGCGCCCCGCGCGGCCCCACCTGATTCAAATAGCAACCTTCCCTGGAATTCACCATGTCTGCATTGAACACAGCGCAAGCGGTAAACACAAACACCGCTGACCGCGCCGCGCGGAGCGCACCGGTCATCACGGAAATGCGCGTCATCCCCGTCGCCGGACGCGACGCCATGCTGCTCAACCTCAGCGGCGCGCACGGACCGTATTTCACCCGCAACATCGTCATCCTGAAAGACAATGCCGGCCATGTCGGCGTCGGCGAAGTGCCCGGCGGCGAACGCATCCGCCAGACCCTGGAGGATGCAAGGCAGCTGGTGATGGGCCAGTCGATCGGCGCCTACCACGCGATCCTGAATGCGATGCGCAGCACCTTCGCCGAACGCGATGCCGGCGGGCGCGGACTGCAAACCTTCGACCTGCGCGTGACCATCCATGCCGTCACCGCGGTGGAATCCGCCCTGCTGGACCTGCTGGGGAAATTCCTCGGCGTGCCGGTCGCGGCATTGCTCGGCGAAGGGCAGCAGCGCAGCAAGGTGGAGATGCTCGGCTACCTGTTCTACGTCGGCGACCGCACGGTCACCGACCTTCCCTATCCGGGCGAGCCCGACGCGGAAGACGACTGGTGCCGCCTGCGCCATGAAAAGGCAATGACGCCCGAGGCGATCGTGCGGCTGGCGGAAGCCGCCTATGCCCGCTACGGCTTTAACGACTTCAAGCTCAAGGGCGGTGTGCTGCGCGGCGAGGACGAGATGGAAGCCGTCACCGCGCTGGCGGAACGCTTCCCGAACGCCCGCATCACGCTCGACCCGAATGGCGGATGGCTGCTCAAGGATGCGATCCGCCTGTGCCGCGACAAGCACGACGTGCTGGCGTATGCGGAAGATCCCTGCGGCGCGGAGAACGGATTCTCGGGACGCGAAGTCATGGCCGAGTTCCGCCGCGCCACCGGCCTGCCGACGGCGACGAACATGATCGCAACCGACTGGCGCGAAATGGGCCACGCGATTCAATTGCAATCCGTCGACATCCCCCTGGCCGATCCGCATTTCTGGACCATGCAGGGATCGGTGCGGGTGGCGCAGATGTGCAACGAATGGGGGCTGACCTGGGGCTCGCACTCGAACAACCACTTCGATATCTCGCTGGCGATGTTCACGCAGGTTGCCGCCGCGGCGCCCGGAAAGATCACCGCCATCGATACCCACTGGATCTGGCAGGACGGGCAGCGGCTCACGAAGCAACCGCTGAAGATCGAGGGCGGCATGGTCGAGGTGCCGGTAGCGCCGGGCCTGGGCGTGGAGATCGACATGGAGCAGGTCGAAGCCGCGCACCAGCTTTATCTGGGCATGGGTCTGGGTGCGCGCGACGACGCGATGGCGATGCAATACCTGATACCGGGCTGGAAATTCGACAACAAGCGTCCATGCCTGGTGCGCTGAACCCGCACCGGCCTGCTTCGGCACATCATGCCGGCAATCTTTTGAAACATGAACCATGTCAGCACAAGCAATGCCATCCCCTACTCACCCGTCGCCCCGTGAAATGCCGTTCGAGGAAATCGATCGCATCGTGCACGTCGCGCAGGCCGCGGCCGAGGCATGGGCGTCCAGCGACGCCGGTTCGCGCAGCCGCCTTCTGCGCGAACTGGCCGCGGCGCTGGAAAACGGCCGCGAACAACTCGTCGCGCTGGCAAATGAAGAAACCTTTCTCGGTGCCCCGCGCCTGAACGGCGAGCTGGATCGCACCGCGTTCCAGCTGCGTGCCTTCGCCGATGCGGTCGATGCCGGTGAGCCGTACGCGTTCATCGACGACCCGGCCGTGCCCGGTGCGCCGCCCGCAGGGCATCCACGCCTGGTGCGGGTCACTCTGCCGCTGGGGCCGGTCGCCATGTTTTCAGCGAGTAATTTCCCGTTCGCCTTCTCGGTACTGGGCGGCGATACCGCTTCCGCGCTTGCCGCCGGCTGCCCGGTCGTGGTGAAGGCGCACCCGGCGCATCCGCGCCTGTCGGCCGCCGTATTCGGGCTCGCCCTTGCCGCGGTGCGCGAAGCCGGTGCGCCGCAAGGGGTGATCGGCATGGTGGAGGGCGCGAGCCGCGACGTCGGCGTGTACCTGGTCCGCCATCCGGGCATCGCGGCGGTCGCGTTCACCGGGTCCTTCGCCGGCGGCGCCGCGCTGCAGCGGGAAGCCAACGCCCGTCCCGTACCCATTCCGTTCTTCGGCGAACTCGGCTCGACCAACCCCATCGTCGCCCTGCCGTCAGCGATCGGCGCGCAGGGGCTGGCGCTGGCGAAAATGCTGGGCGCGTCGATTGCGCAGGGCACCGGCCAGTTCTGCACCAGTCCCGGTGTGCTGCTGATGCTGGAAGGCGACGCCACCGACGCATTCATCCGCGAGCTGGCCAGGGAAATGGATTCACAGTCGACACACGCCATGCTGTCGCCCGCCATCCGTTCCGCCTTCGACCACGGCGTCGACAAGCTGGTCCGGCACGCGGCAGCGACGCGCATTACGACAGGCGAATCCTCCGCCGACAAACACCCGGTCCCCAACCTGGTGGCGCTCGACATGGATGCTTTCCTCGCCCATCCCGAACTGCGAGAGGAGGTGTTCGGGCCGTCTTGCGTCGTGCTGAAGGCCGGATCGGTCGATGAAATGCTGGCCGCGCTGCGGGCGATCGGCGGCAGCCTCACAGTCACCGTCTGGGGCGCGGAGCAGGAGGATGCCGACAGCCGCCGCATCGTCCGGCAGGCCGCCGCGATTGCCGGCCGGGTACTGTTCGCCGGCGTGCCGACCGGCGTCGCGGTCACCCGGGCCCAGCATCATGGCGGACCATGGCCCGCATCGACCCAGCCGCACACCACCTCCGTCGGATTGATGGCGATGCAGCGCTTCCTGCGCCCGGTCGCGCTGCAGGACCCGCCGGAATGGATGACGGCGCGTGCGGGCGTGCCGCTGTGAAAGCGGCGGACGTGTAGGATTTTTACGGGCGCGCGAACTCGTATCGGATTTCCGCGATACGTCCGCGCCAGTAGGGCTTTTCGCCTTCCGGCAGCAGCCACGCCACTTCGCCCTCAAGCGGCACGACCATGCCTCCGCGTTCCTGGTAATTCCAGAAGCGGCCCTGCCAGGGTGTCGGGATGATCCGGTCGCCGACGGTGCGTCCGCGTGCTTCGGCGCGAACGGTGTCGATCAGGCCCTCGTCGTTGAAGGTGAAGAGCATCGCGAGGGTGAGGGGACCGTCGACGAGCGTACCGCGTGCACGACGGTCGTCGACCGCATCCCATCGCACGCCCTGGTCGGGAAGCAACGCCGTCGGATACCACGGCGCTTCGGCAAAAAAACGCATCAGCTCGCCTTCGGCCACCGCACGCGTGCCCCGCATGTCGGCCACCGGAAACAATCCGAGCACGGCGGCATGCAGGATTCCCTCGCCGCCGACATAGGCGTCATGCACCCGGACGGTCAGTCCCGGCATCATCGATACCCGTCCATCCCAGTCGAAGCCGGGACGACGGGTAATCACCTGCTGATCCGACGTGAACGGTTTCCATTGGTCGGCGGTTTCCCCCATGTTGAACGTGCCCCGGTGGCGCACCCGCACACCCGCCACCATCGGCTGCCCGTCCCTGAGCACGGTACGGAAGTAGCGCCGCACCGGCGCGGGCAGGTCTTCCAGTCCGGCGAAGCTGACGGATGCCGGCACGACAGGTGCGCGTGCCGCATCGAGTCGTGCGCGCAGATTATGGGTCATGCCGCTCCAGCGGAAAGCGCCGGCGGCGGCCGATATGGCGGCCACCGCGGCCAGGGAGAGTGCAACGATCGGGACGATTTTCAGCATGGCGGATGCATGGGGCCGAAATGTTTCGATTGCCGGTGACTATCTGGCAATGGATGTCTTGAGTTTCTTTTCCTCGTACATCGCCTTGTCGGCATGTCCCAGGAGCTGGTCGATATCGTCGCCATGGTCAGGATAGAGCGCGATGCCGATACTCGGCAGCGCACGCACGTCATTGCCATGGATCGTCATTTCCTGTCCCAGCGTGGAACGGATCTTGTCGGCGATCGACAATGCCTGCTCCGGCAACTGGAGCGGTTCCACAAGCACCACGAATTCATCACCGCCCAGACGGGCGACGGTATCGTTTTCGCGCATGCACAGTTTCAATCGGCGCGCGGCTTCCTGCAGCAGCAGGTCGCCGCCCGCATGCCCGAGCACGTCGTTGACCTGCTTGAAATTGTCCAGGTCGATATAGAGAACAGCCATCCGGCCTTGCTCCCTGCGGGCTGTGGCAAGGGCGTCCGCCATCCGGCCGTAGAACAGGCGCCGGTTCGGCAGCCCGGTCAATGCGTCTAACTGCGCCATCGCCAGAAGCGCCATGTGCAACTGCTTGCGCTCGATCGCGGCCGCAACCTGTTTCGAGACGAACTGCAAAAGCGCCTTGTCCTTGTCGGTGTAGACCGCGGCGGGAGGGCTTTTCACCACCATGGCACCCAGGGTTTTTGACTGCGACAGCAGGGGTACGGCCAGCCAGGATTCGATGCCCGCCGCAGCTTGGGCGCCGCCCGGATCGGCGGGTTGCGGTTCCGGCCGCAGCGCCGGTTCGCCGCTGGCGATGACTTTGGCGCATAACCGGCGCGCGGCGGGCTCTTCCCCGAGCGGGTTGTCGTCATGGCTGTCGAGCTGATACGGGAAATCGAGCATGCCGTCATCGCTCACCAGCGCAACTGCAAAACTGCTGACCGGTACCAGCGTTGCGATGATCTGGCGCACCTTCTGGAGCAGCGTCGCGAGATCGGACGCGGCATGTGCCGCTTCGGAAACCGCATAGGTCGCCGCCTGTAGCGATTTCGCCTGTTCCCGCTCCGTCACATCGCGGGCCACGCCGATTCTCAACTGGTCGGCCTCGGACCAGCGGGCGGACCACATGATGCAAGCGAGGCGGCCGTCCTTGCGCAGGTAGCGGTTTTCGAAACCAATCCGAGGCTGGCCGGCCATGACCTTCGCCGCCTCTTCACGGGTCCGCTCGCGGTCTTCCGGGGCAATGAAATCAATCATCATCCTGCCGATCATTTCGTCGGGCTTGTAACCAAAAATCCGCTCGGATGCCGCATTCACATACAGGATGCGGCCGTGCACATCGACCATGAATACCGCGTCCAGCAGGAGATCCGCAAAGTCTGGCAAGTCGTCGTACTTTTTCGGGTTCATAGCGTTGGATATTAGCAAGAACCCGGCTTCCGGCGGTGACGATGCCCCTGAAAATAGATTTAAAAATCCGCGCCGTCCCGGTCGGCCGGCTCGCCAGCCGCCGATGGCCGGTTCTCTAGCGGTTTTTGCCTGCGTCGACATACAGCCAGCCTTGTCTTATTGCCAGTTTGTCCAGCTCCACGATCACAAACACCAGGCTCGACAATCCCAGGCAGAACAACAGCTCCGGGATGGTCAGCGGTTCGGTGTCGAAGATCGGATTCAAAGCCGGCACATACACGGTCGCCATCTGCAGCAGGAAAGTCAGCAGCACAGCGCCCAGCAGCGGCAAATTGGACCGCAACCCCTGGCGGAAGATCGATTCGCGGTCCGAACGCAGGGCCAGGACGAGGCCCATTTGCGACAGCGTCATGACCGTGAAGACGATGGTTTGCCAATGCGTCGATCCGGATTGGATCGACCACGCCTGCGCAAGGAGGCAGACCCCCGCGGTGGCAAGCCCGACCCACAGGATCCGTTGCCCCATGCCGTTGGCGAAGATGCTTTCCGCCGGCGGCCGGGGAGGGCGTTGCATGATGCCTTTTTCCGCCGGCTCCGCCGCCAGCGCCAGTCCCGGCAGGCCGTCGGTCAGCAGGTTGACCCACAGAATATGGATCGGCAGCAGCGGAATCGGCAGCCCGAGGAATGGCGCCAGGAAAATGATGGCGATTTCCGCCGAATTGCCGGTCATCGCGAAGCGGATGAATTTGCGGATGTTGTCGAAAATGCGGCGTCCTTCGCGGATCGCCGCCACGATGCTGGCGAAATTATCGTCGAGAAGGATCAGGCTGGACGCCTCGCGCGCCACATCGGTGCCGCCCTTGCCCATCGCCACGCCGATGTCGGCGCGTTTCAGTGCCGGCGCGTCATTGACGCCGTCGCCGGTCATCGCAACGAACTCGCCCTGTGCCTGCAGGGCGGCGACGATGCGGATTTTCTGCGCCGGGTCCACCCGTGCGTAGACGCGGATGTCCGGCACCATGCGCCTGAATGCCTCGTCGCTCAGCGCGGCGAGCTGCGTGCCGGTCATGACGATGCTGTCCGCGGCCGCGATGTCGAGATGGCGCGCGATGGCCAGTGCGGTGGCGCCGTGGTCGCCGGTGATCATCACGGGGGTGATGCCCGCCGACCGGCATTGCGCCACCGCTTCCTTCGCTTCCTCCCGCGGCGGATCGATCAGGCCGGCCAGACCGACGAAGACCAGTTCGCTTTCGACGGCGGAAATCGCGACGCCGTCCGGCACTGCCGTCCAGCGCCGGCACGCGACGGCCAGCACCCGCAGTCCGCGCGCCGCCATGCTTTCCGCCGCGGCCAGCACCGCGTCGTGCCGCAATACCGATTCGCCCTGCGCGGTCAGCGCGCTGGCGCAGAGAGGGAGCACCCGCTCCGGCGCGCCCTTGGTGTAGGCGATGAATCCGTCCGGCTGGCGATGCACGGTGGTCATGCACTTGCGGTCGGAATCGAAAGGCAGCTCGTGCACCCGGGCGCACGACGCTTCCAGCATGGCCTTGTCGTAACCCGCGTCCAGCGCCGCCATGTAAAGCGCCACTTCCGTCGGGTCGCCGGCGGTGTTGCCGTCACCGTCACGGCTCGCATCATTGGACAGCGCCAGCGCGGAGAACAGGGAATGCCAGGGCTGACCGTGCACAGGCAGCGGATCCGCCTTCCAGTCGTGCAGCACCGTGCCGTCCGCAAGCAGTTCGCTGACCTGCATCCTGTTCTGGGTAAGCGTGCCGGTCTTGTCGGAGCAGATATAGGTCACCGACCCGAGCGTCTCGACAGCCGGCAGGCGGCGGATGAGCACATTCGTGCGCACCATCTTGCGCGCGCCCAGCGCCAGCGAAATCGTTACCACCGCCGGCAGCGCTTCGGGAATCGCCGCGACCGCCAGGCTGATCGCCGTCAGCAGCATCAGCACCGGGTCTTCATCGCGCAGCAGGCCGGCGGCGAACACCACGGCGCAGATGGCCAGCACCGCGAGGCCGAGGCGGCGGCCGAACACCGCCAGCCGTTTCTGCAATGGTGTTTTCGAGTCGCCGGCCGCATCGAGCAGGGCCGCGATCTTGCCGAGTTCGGTGGCCATCGCGGTGGCCACCACGATGCCGGTGCCGCGGCCGTAGGTCACCACCGTGCCTTTGAATGCCATGTTCCTGCGGTCGCCGAGCGGCAGGTCGGCACTGTCCAGCACCGCGCCGGTCTTCTCTGCCGTCACCGCTTCGCCGGTCAGCAGCGCCTCATCGATCTTCAGTTGCGCGGTTTCCGCCAGGCGCAGATCGGCAGGCACGACATTCCCGGCCTCCAGCAGCACGACGTCCCCGGGAACAAGGTGCGATGCCGGAATCGCCAGGCGCCGGCCGTCCCGCAGCACCTGCGCCTGCGCCGCCGCCATGCCCTTCAATGCGGCGATCGCGCGCTCGGCACGCACTTCCTGCACGAAGCCGATCACGGCGTTGAGCAGCACGATCACCACGATGGCGATCGTGTCCTTGACATCGCCGATCATGCCGGACACGACGGCGGCCGCCATCAGCACGACGATCATGAAATCGGCAAACTGGTCGGCAAGTATCCGCCACATCGGGCGGGGCGGCTTCTCGCTGATGGCGTTCGCACCATCCCTGGTGAGGCGGACGGAACTCTCTTCCGCCGTCAGTCCGGCGGCCAGGTCCGTTCCAAGCCCGTTCGCCGCCGCGGATGCGGATACGGTATGCCATGCCGGCGTGTCGCCGCGGTGCTCCATATCATTGACCTGCATGGAAACATCCGGCAGGTAACGATACAAGGACGCCTTGCGTCGGGTGCAACAGCGGGCTCAACGCTGCAGCACGTAAGTGCCGGGCGCGTCGCACAGCGGCGTGCCCATCGCCGGCGGTGCGATCATCCTGCCGGAACATCCGGACAGCCAGCGCTCCCATGCCGGCCACCACGATCCCTGCTGCTGCGGCACGCTCGCTTCCCACACCTCCGGATCGACATGCGGGTCGTCATGCGCATGGGTCGCCATCTGGTAGCGCCGCTTCGGATGCCCCGGCGGCGACACCACGCCGGCGTTATGGCCGCCGGTGGTCAGCAGGAAAGTCACCTCGGTATCGCTCAGCAGCCGGATCTTGAAGACAGACCGCCACGGGGCGACGTGGTCGGTGAGCGTGCCGACGGCGAAGACGGGCGCCCGTATGTCGGTCAGCGCGACCGGCTTGCCGCCGGCCAGGTAACGCCCTTGCGCCAGCTGGTTTTCAAGGAAAAGCTTGCGCAGATACTCCGAATGCATGCGGTAGGGCATGCGGGTGGTATCGGCGTTCCATGCCATCAGGTCGCTCCGGGTTTCCGGCCGGCCGAGCAGATAGTGATTCAGCTGGCGCGACCAGATCAGGTCGTTGGAGCGCAGCAGCTGGAATGCACCGGCCATCTGCTTGGTGTCGAGATAGCCCTTCTCCCACATGATCGCCTCCAGGAACGCGACCTGGCTCTCGTCGATGAACAGCGACAGCTCGCCCGGTTCCTTGAAGTCGACCTGGGCCGTGAACAGCGAGATGCCGGCCAGCCGCTGGTCGCCGTCGCGCGCCATGGCGGCAGCGGCGATCGCCAGCAGCGTGCCGCCGAGGCAGTAGCCGACCGCGTTGACCTGCGGCGCGCCGGTGATCGAGGTAATCGCCTGCAATGCATCCATCACGCCGAGGGTGCGATAGTCCTCCAGCGACAGGTCCCGATCGTCCGCATCCGGATTTTTCCAGGAAATCATGAACACGGTGTGCCCCTGTCCGACAAGGTAGCGGACCAGCGAATTCTCAGGCGACAGGTCGAGGATGTAGTACTTCATGATCCACGCCGGCACGAACAGCACCGGTACCGCATGCACCTTTGGCGTGGCCGGGCTGTACTGGATCAGCTCGATCAGCCGGTTGCGAAACACCACCTTGCCGGGCGTGATCGCTACCGTGCTGCCCACGGCGAAGTCGGCGTCGGCATGCTCCTTCCTTTGTGCTTCCCGTTCCATATCGCGCAGGGCATTGACGGCGCCCTGCAGCAGGTTGCGCCCGCCGGTGCGCGCCGTTTCATCCTGCACGACCGGATTGGTCAGGAGGAAATTCGACGGCGAGAACATGTCCAGCCACTGGCGCGTGATGAAGGTCACCACATCCTGGTGATGCGGCGCGACGCCGCTCACGCCGCTCGTCGCCCGGTGCCACCATTGCTGCGACAGCAGGAAGCCCTGGTAAAGGCCGTGGTAGGGCCAGCGCTGCCATGCCGGATCGGCGAAACGCTTGTCCTGCGGCAGGGGTATCACGCAATCGCTGTCCGGCTGCGCATTCGCGCCGTGCCTCGCGCAGTAATCGCACCAGCGGAAAAACTTGTCCCATGCATCGGTGACCAATTCCTGGTGCTTGGATGGCGACAGCTGCAGATGCATGAGCCAGTCGAGATACGCCAGCATCAGCGCGGCCGGCGAAATGTCCGCGGTGAAACGGCCGAGCGTGGCCTTGAATGCACGATCGAGGTCGGCTGGTGCTTCATGCTCCCGGTTGTAATGGCCGGTCACGCCCAGCCATGCGCTGGCCAGGCGCTCCGAATTGAACGGCGGAATGGTCGGTGTGTTCATGGCGCACGGGTCCGTTATCGATGGTCACTGCAGATTAACAACCGGTTTGTGAAAACTTTTGATCCAGATCAACCGGATCCGGATGGCCGGTTTTAACCTTGGCGACGATTGTTTGCGCGGGTTGCCTGCACGCGATAACGGCGCCGGCGTCCAGGCAAACAGCCATTTCGTTACAACCTGCGACAAGGACGCCGATATGCCCGCAATGGTGACACCGACCAACAAGGCTTTCGATTTATCCGGTCGGCGCGGCCTGGTGATCGGCATCGCCAACGAACAATCGATCGCCTACGGCTGCGCCCGGTCGCTCCGCCAGGCGGGCGCGACGGTTGCGGTCACCTATCTCAACGACAAGGCCGAACCGCATGTGCGCCCGCTTGCCGAAAGCCTCGGCAGCCCGCTGATCGCAGCCTGCGATGTGCGTATCGCAGGCCAGCTGGAAGCGGTGTTCGAGCGCATCGAACGGGAATGGGGTTCGCTGGACTTCGTGCTGCATTCGATCGCCTATGCGCCGAAGGAGGATTTGCACGGGCGCGTCGTGGACTGCTCCGCCGCCGGCTTCGCGATGGCGATGGACGTGTCCTGCCACTCCTTCATCCGCACGGCGCGCCTCGCCGAGCCGTTGATGAAGCAGGGCGGTTGCCTGATGACGGTCACCTTCTACGGTTCGGAGCGGGTGGTGGAACATTACAACCTGATGGGCCCGGTGAAAGCGGCGCTCGAAAGCACCTGCCGCTATCTCGCCGCCGAGCTCGGGCCGAAGGATATCCGCGTCCATGCGATATCGCCGGGGCCGGTGAAGACGCGCGCGGCGAGCGGGATCGACCGTTTCGACGCGCTGCTGGAGCGGGCCGCGGCCGAAGCGCCGCAGCGGCAGCTGGTCGGCGTCGACGACATCGGCGCGCTCGCCGCCTTCCTCGCGGGTGACGGCGCAAAGCTGATCACCGGAACGGTCATCCCGGTGGACGGCGGCCAGCATGTACTGGCTTGACGCCAGGCAGGCGGGCGCATGGACCCGCATCAATCTGTCTCAAACACCATATTTTTCACGACAACCAGGGAGGACTTCATGTTCAACACGATTCTCGTACCGACGGACGGCTCCGCCTTGTCCGGGAAGGCGATCCGGGGCGCCATCGAACTCGCCAGGCTGACCGGAGGGCGGATCGTGGCGGTTGCCGTCGCCGAACCGTATCCGTTCGCGCCGTTGTCGCAGGGCGACGTCACGCCGGACCAGAATATCTATGAAAAGCAGACCCGCATGTATGCGCAATTGCATGCCGACCAGGCAGCCGACATTGCGGCCAAAGCAGGTGTGCCATGCGAGAAACACGTGACGATGTCACTCAGTCCCTATGAGGGCATCCTCGCCGCCGCTGCAGAACACGGCTGCGATGCGATTTTCATGGCGTCGCATGGCCGCAAGGGGTTGAACCGGCTGTTCGTCGGCAGCGAAACGCAGAAAGTGCTTGCACACACCACGATCCCCGTCATGGTCTTCCGCTGAACACGGAATGACGAAAAGCGATCGCACGACCGGTGGAACGTTCACGGTGCCAGCTTTGTCAAATACTTTCCCGTTGTTTCATAGGAGTATTTCGTGTTCACGTTTCCCGTTACCGCAGCATCCGATTTTGTCCGCAGCAACCTGGAAATCCAGCTATCCCTCGCAAACAAGATGATGGGAAGCATGATGGATACATCGATGCAATTTGGAAAGCTGAACGTCCAGGCCTCACGCAAGCTGATGGAAGAATCCGCCAGCGCGGCGGAAAAAGCGATCGGACTAAGGTCATTCGCCGATACCCAGGCGTTCCTCCTGGAACAGTCGCAATTGGCATATCAGCGCTTCAGCGGCTATAGCCAGAATGCGCAGAAAATCGCCGCCGGCAGCATTGGAAACCTGAATGCCGTTGCCGCAAGCGCAACTGCACAGCAGGAAATAAGCGCAGCCGAAACACAAACGCAAGCGCAAACGCAGGAAAAGCATGCGGCGCCGCATGGACAGCAGCATGAAGTCGATCCGCAACCGTCGACACTGGTCGAAAAACTGATCTCCAACGTCGCCAACGACACCGGCAATCTTCACTGATCAGCATCTTCGCTGCGCCCTGCATCTTCCCGATGTACGGGCGCAGCGAATTTCTTCTCCTTTCCTCCCCCGATACATCGCCGGTACGGCGCGCAACAGCAGCGATATGCGGCACGACAGATCAAAGATAACTTTTTGACATGGAAGGCGGAACCGCTTTCGTTATCTCTACTCAACATCTGAAAGCGCATTCGTACAAGGGTGCTTCTTCAGGCTGCAATTACCTGCGCACTGTCCATGCATGCCGACAGGAATCACCTACGCCTGCAAGGCTGCGCGAGCCATCGCTTCATAAACCTCGAGTACCGACATTCGCCTATGACGACGAGCCGAACAGTTGTCCTGACAGGGGCCTCCGCCGGCATCGGCCGGGCAGCCGCGATCCTGTTCGCCCGGCGGGGCTATCGCGTCGCCTTGCTCGCCCGCAGTCCGGAGGGATTGGAAGGCGCATGCAATGATGTGCGGGCGGCGGGAGGAACGGCATTGCCGATCATCACCGACGTGGCCGACCATGCGCAGGTCGAAGCGGCCGCCGAGCGGGTGGAGCAGGAATTCGGCGCGATCGATGTCTGGGTGAACAACGCGATGGCCACGATTTTCTGCCCGCTCAAGGACATCTCGCCGGAGGACTTCGAACGCGCGACCCGGGTCACCTATCTCGGCGCGGTATGGGGAACGATGGCGGCGCTCCGGCGCATGACGCCGCGCAATCGCGGGACCATCGTGCAGGTCGGCTCGGCCCTGGCATACCGGTCGATTCCGTTGCAGGCGCCTTACTGCGGCGCGAAGAGCGCCTTGCGCGGATTCACCGACTCGGTCCGCTCGGAACTCATCCACGATAAAAGCCAGGTACAGATCACCATGGTGCAGTTGTCGGCGTTCAATACGCCGCAGTTC
>NZ_DAIUCO010000148.1:0-12460 GCF_036846085.1 Noviherbaspirillum sp.
ATACTGCGATTCAATCTGCATCTGTCGGCGGCACGCTTTCCGTATCGCCGTTCAAGGACAGCAGTTCCAGGATTCGACGGTCCGCTTCCTCCAAACCAACCCGTTTCAACGCCGAAAAAAGTTGTGCGGTAAATGGAAAAGGCTGGCCCTGCGCATCAACATAGCTGCTCAATACCGTCCTCGCAAGCCGCAATGCGTTGGTCGCTTCATTGCGGCTAAGCTTGTCGGACTTCGTCAACAGACAATGGATCGGTTTGCCGGTCGGCGCGAACCACTCCAGCATCTGAATATCCAGTGCGGTGAAAGGACGGCGCGAGTCCATGATGAGCACCAAGGCGCTCAACTGGGCTCGTTGTTGCACATAGTTTCCCAGCAATTGATTCCAGTGATTCTTGGCCGCGCCCGGCACTTCCGCATATCCGTATCCCGGCAGGTCCACAAGCAAGCCACGGATTTCATCTACCCGGGTTTCGTCTTTCCTGTGCATGCCGACATGTGCGCCGCCGATCGAAAAATAATTAATATGCTGTGTCCGGCCAGGAGTTTTCGATGCAAACGCCAGCTTTTTTTGATTGCAGAGGATGTTGATTGCTGTGGATTTGCCGGCATTTGAACGGCCGGCGAACGCCACTTCAGGCACTTGCGTACTTGGCAAGTCGCGCAGGTGGTTCACCGTGGTGAAGAAACGGGCTTGCCAAAGTAGGGACATAGATAGGAGAAAATACAGCGCGGGAGGCAAAATGCCGAGAAGCTATTGTACAATAAGAGGTTATGTATGTTGCGCCGCAAAAGCGAAGCCGCACAAGACGATCTCCGGCAACAGGCCAGAATTTTAATATCAAGTCTCAGGGTGTTTGAATGAATCGTGCGTTTTTACCATTAGTAAAATCCGTGTTGGTCGCGATGCTGGCGCTTTCGTCCATCGCTCATGCAGCAGAAGAGAAAAAGGCCCCCAAGGCAGATCCTGCCAAAGGCGAGGCCCTTTACACCAAGGGCGATGCCACCCGTAATCTCGTTGCCTGCGTCTCTTGCCATGGCGCTGCCGGCAATTCGACGATCGTGCAGAATCCAAAGCTTGCCGGCCAGCATGAGGCTTATCTGTTCAAGCAACTTGCTGACTTCAGAACACCCCAGCGCAATAATCCGATCATGACGCCCATTTCCAAGGCCTTGACCGACGAGGATATGCGCAATCTCTCCGCCTATCTCGTGACGCAAGTGCAGAAGCCCGGCGCGGCGAAGAGCAAGGAAACGATCGACATCGGCAAGCAAATTTACCGTGCCGGCATCGCGGAAAAGAATGTTCCTGCCTGCGCAGGCTGCCATGCGCCGAATGGCGCCGGCATTCCCGCCCAGTTCGCCCGTCTTGGCGGCCAGCATCAGGAATACACGGCGGCACAATTGGTGAACTTCCGTTCCGGCGCACGTAATAACAGCCAGCAGATGACGACCATCGCCAAGCGGATGTCGGATGATGAAATCAAGGCGGTTTCGGATTACATCGCTGGCCTGAAGTAAATAAGCAAAATAAGAAAAATGATGGATTGAGGGGGTGGCCAAGGCCGCCCCTTTTTCTTTTGATGAGAATATGACTACAAGTACATCTGGGCTGCATCTCAAAACCAACCGGCGCTGGCTGGCGGATGCCGTCGAATTGCTATCGTCGATGCGCTTTGCGATCAGCTTGCTTTCATTGATTTCGATTGCATCCGTGATCGGCACTGTTCTGAAGCAGAACGAACCAATGCCGAACTACGTCAACCAGTTCGGTCCATTCTGGTTTGATGTGTTCGAGAAGCTCGGCCTGTATGCCGTGTATTCCGCGTGGTGGTTCCTGCTGATCATGGCGTTCCTGGTGTTGTCCACATCACTGTGCCTCATCCGCAATACGCCCAAGATGCTCAACGATATGCGTAGCTGGCGCGACAATGTGCGGGAACAGTCGCTACGCAATTTTCACCATAAGGCTGAATGGACATCCCAGGCCGCAAGAGCGGCATTCGCGCAACGCCTTGCCGGCCAGGTCGCCGCCAACGGTTACAAGGTGAAGCTGGTCGAAAAGGAAAACGCCAGCCTGATCGCCGCCAAGCAAGGGGCGGCCAACAAATGGGGTTACATATTTGCGCATAGTGCGATCGTGATCATCTGCATCGGCGGCCTGCTGGACTCAGACCTGCCAATCCGTTTTCAAAAATGGGTGTATGACAAAACCCCGTTCAACGGCAACGGCATCATTGCCGATATTCCGGCACAGCATCGCTTGGGCCTGGGAAATCCGACATTCCGTGGCAATACATTGATTCCGGAAGGAAGTGCCAGCTCCACGGCCATCATCCCCCAGCAAAGCGGTGTCCTGATCCAGGAGTTACCGTTCTCCATCAAACTGAACAAGTTCATCATCGAGCATTACTCCACCGGTATGCCGAAGCTCTTTGCCAGCGAAGTGGTTGTTCGCGACAACCAGACCGGCCATACCTTCCCGGCGACGATCAAGGTCAACGAGCCCTTGATTTACAAAGGGATTGCTGTCTACCAGTCGAGCTTTGAAGATGGCGGAAGCAAGCTGAAGCTGGCAGGTTATCCAATGGCAGGCCAGCAGGATGACATGTTCGCAATTGCCGGTGAGGTTGGCAGCACTACGCCGCTTTCTAAAAATGCAGACGCGGAATACACCGTCGAATGGTCCGGTTTCCGGATGTTCAATATTGAAAACATGGCGCAGACCGGGCAGGATGTGCGTGCCGTTGATACCAAGAAAACGTTCAACGAAAAATTCACTGCGGGCCTCGACAAGCAACTCGGATCCGCGGCAAAAAATGCAAATAACAAGGATTTGAAGAACGTCGGTCCCAGCGTGCAATACAAGATTCGCGACAAGACCGGCCAGGCCAGGGAATATCACAACTACATGCAGCCGGTGCAAGTGGAAGGTGATTACATGTTCCTGACCGGCGTGCGTAATTCGCCGAACGAACCATTCCGGTATTTGCGCATTCCGGCCGACGATAACGATACCGTGGAAGAGTGGATGCGTTTGCGGGCGGCGCTTTCCGATCCGGCACTCAGGACGCAAGCGGCAAAGCGCTATGCGCAGCGCACCATGCCAAGCACGCGTGATTCGGTAGACAATCTGCGCGAGCAACTGGAGCAGTCGGCCCTCAAGGGACTGTCGATCTTTGCCGGCGAGGAAGGCATGGGCGGATACCTGGCCGTGTCGCAGTTCCTTGAAAAAATCCCGCCTCAGGAACAGGAAAAGGCCGCAGATATCTTCATGAAGATCCTGAACGGCAGCTTATGGGAACTATGGCAGGTGGCACGTGAGAAAGACGGACTGAAGCCTGCCGCCGCCGATGAAAAGCAGGCACGCTTTCTTCAGTTATCGACCAATGCCCTTTCCGATGCATTCTTTTACGGCGCACCGGTGTACCTCCAGCTCAAGGAGTTCGAAGAGGTCAAGGCGTCGGTGTTTCAAGTGACGCGTTCCCCGGGCAAAAAGGTGGTTTACCTGGGCTGCCTGTTGTTGACGCTCGGCGTGTTTTCGATGTTCTACATCCGTGAACGACGCCTTTGGATCTGGGTGAAGTCCGATGCCGATGGCCAATCACACGCACTGATGGCAATGAGTTCGCAACGCAAGACACTGGATTTCGAAAAGGAATTCGACACACTGAAGGCCCGTCTCACGCAGGCCGCGTGAATATGCAAGAATTCGCCGCATCGGATGCGGGAAAGAGATGGAGAAAATGATGGAAATGACACAAGCACAAACCTACGCCCCACCCCCGGGTTTCTTTAAGCGGCTCACGCCGATCGATTGGCTCTATGGACTGGCGTTGGTCGCGGGCGCGTTGTTCGCGCTGAGCCGGTTCGGCGCTTATATGGACGGCTATGAGAAGGCAATCCTGATCCTGACCGCACCGACCTTTGCTTGGCTGGGGTGGTACTGGAAGCCGATACGCCCGTTGATGGCCATCATTGCCGTATTGGCTCTGGCGGGAATAGCGACATACGGCGGGTCGCTCGAAGCCGCGAATACGAAATTCTTCCTCAAATATCTTCTTTCGAGCCAGTCGGCAATCCTGTGGATGAGCACGCTGTTCTTCCTGTCCACATTGTTCTACTGGGGTGGATTGATCGCCAGGTCGGACTTTGGCGGCTCAATCGGCAGCAAGCTCTGCTGGGCGGCCGTCGTGCTTGGTTTCACCGGCATGCTGGTGCGCTGGTATGAGTCATACCTGGTTGGCGTTGATGTCGGGCACATTCCCATTTCCAACCTGTATGAAGTATTCATTCTTTTCTGTCTCATCACCGCGCTGTTCTACCTGTACTACGAACAGCATTATGCAACCCGGCAGCTCGGGCCTTTCGTCATGCTGATCGTTTCCGCGGCCGTCGGCTTCCTGCTGTGGTACACCGTCAGCCGCGGGGCAGCGGAAATCCAGCCCCTGGTTCCCGCCTTGCAAAGCTGGTGGATGAAGATACACGTGCCCGCCAATTTCATTGGTTACGGCACGTTTGCGCTGGCGGCAATGGTCGCCATCGCTTACCTGCTGAAGTCGAAAGGCTTGCTCGTCGATCGCCTGCCGCCATTGGAGGTGCTGGATGATGTGATGTACAAGGCGATTGCGGTCGGATTCGCGTTTTTCACCATCGCGACCATTCTCGGTGCGCTCTGGGCTGCCGAAGCCTGGGGTGGCTACTGGTCATGGGATCCGAAGGAAACCTGGGCGCTGATCGTCTGGCTGAACTACGCCGCGTGGCTGCATATGCGATTGATGAAGGGGTTGCGCGGCCAGGTGGCCGCATGGTGGGCGTTGGTTGGCCTGCTGGTGACGACCTTTGCTTTCCTGGGCGTCAATATGTTCCTGTCGGGATTGCATTCATATGGACAGCTCTAGTCATTTGGTGCGTCAAAGTTTGTAAGGATATTGCTGGCACACCGACCAAGGCTGGATGAAATAGACAGGAGCGCGCATGTTGATCAAACCCGGCCCCAACGGTATCGATATTCCTTTTGCTTCCGAAATCACGCCGCGCGAGATATTCGAGTCGCGACGGACATTCATCAGGCAGTTGGCGGTGGGATCGATTGCAGGCGGTGCACTTGCGCAGATGGCGGCGCGTAACGCGTTTGCACAATCCGGTGCGCAAAAGCTGGCTGCAAAAACGAATCCGGGGTACGTGGTGATGGAAAAAACCACTTCGTACAAGGATGCGGCAAGCTACAACAATTTTTACGAATTCGGGACTGATAAAGCGGATCCTGCGCAGTATGCCGGTTCGCTGAAGACACGCCCCTGGACGGTGGCAATCGATGGCGAGGTGAAGAAGCCGATGACGCTGGATATCGATGCGTTGCTGAAGCTTGCGCCCCTCGAAGAGCGTGTTTACCGCTTGCGTTGCGTCGAAGGATGGTCGATGGTCATTCCATGGATCGGTTATTCGCTTTCCGAACTGATCAGGAAAGTCGAACCGACCGGCAATGCAAATTACGGGGAGTTCATCTCGCTGGCCGACAAAACGCAGATGCCCGGGCTGCGCAGCCCGGTTCTCGAATGGCCCTATGTCGAAGGTTTGCGGCTGGATGAAGCGAATCATCCACTCGCGATGCTGGTGCTGGGGATGTATGGTGAGGTACTGCCGAATCAGAATGGTGCGCCGGTGCGCATCGTTCTGCCTTGGAAATACGGATTCAAATCCGCGAAATCGATCGTCAGGATCCGCTTCACGCGGGACGAGCCGAAAACGGCATGGCATATCTCCGCACCCCAGGAGTACGGGTTCTATTCCAACGTCAATCCGCTTGTCGATCACCCACGTTGGTCTCAGGCGACAGAGCGCCGCATCGGCGAGGACGGTTTTTTGACCAAAAAGCGAAAGACGCTCATGTTCAACGGGTATAGCGATGTGGCTTCGCTCTATACCGGCATGGACCTGAAGAAGTTCTTTTAATCGCCGGTCGACGCTGTAACGACGCGGAATTTGACCATGTTCAATCCAACACCACGGCAACTGAAAGCAATCAAAGGGCTGTTTTTCGTGGCAGCCCTTTTGCCGTTCGTGCGTCTCCTGGTGTTCGCATTTACGGACCGGCTCGGCGCCAATCCGATTGAATTCATCACCCGCAACACGGGTGACTGGACGCTGTATTTTCTGTGCATTACGCTGGCTCTCACACCATTGCGCCGTCTGTTGAATTGGAACTGGCTGCTCAGGCTGCGCAGGATGGCGGGCTTGTTCACATTCTTCCATGCAGTGCTGCATTTCACGACGTTTCTCTGGTTCGACCATTTCTTCGATGTAGCCGAGATGCTCAAGGATGTGTTGAAGCGGCCGTTCATCACCGTCGGCTTCGTTGCGTTCGTATTGCTGATTCCACTGGCGCTGACGAGTACGAACGGTATGGTCAAGCGCCTGGGCGGCAGGCGCTGGCTGTGGCTGCACCGGACAATCTATGTCATCGCGCCGCTCACCATCCTTCACTTCTGGTGGATGAAAGCAGGCAAAAGCGACTTTGCGGAACCGATTTTATTCGGCGCTGTGATCGCGTTGCTGCTGGGAATGCGGTTGTATTGGAAGTTGCAGCCGGCGAAAGCCCACCCGATCAAGGGGCGACACACCGCCTAGAGTAGTTTGCTGGCTGAAGTGAACATTGATTTTGGAATTGCATGGCTCATCGCAGAGGATGTAACCATGCAAGCGTTGACGGCCTGGTTCCCAGAGGCTGCCTTTATGGCAGAACGGATTCCAGTGCATACAACTCGGTTGCCGCTTCCCTGCGGCGGATCAGATGCACGCGGTCTCCGTCCACCATTACTTCAACCGCACGACCACGGGTATTGTAGTTGGATGCCATCGTCATGCCGTATGCACCGGCCGACATGATCGCCAGCAGATCGCCTTGTTCAATCGCCAGTTCGCGTTGCCTTGCCAGCCAATCGCCGGATTCGCAGACCGGCCCGACGACATCATAGATTTTGGTGCTTCCGGTACGTTGCAATACCGGTTGCACGCCATGCCATGCTTCGTACATCGCCGGTCGCATCAGGTCATTCATCGCGGCATCGACGATGGCGAAATTTTTTGTGCTGCCGTGTTTCAGGTACTGCACCTCGGTCAACAGGATGCCGGCGTTACCTGCGATAGATCGACCTGGTTCAAACATGACCTGGATGGGCGCTCCGTTGTGCTTCGCTGCCCGCCACTGATCGACCTTGCGGAACAACCTTGCGAGATAGTCGCCGATCGGCACCGGCTTTTCATTCGCATACGTAATGCCGATGCCGCCGCCGATATCCAGATGATGAAGATGGATACCTTCTGCCGCCAGGCGGTCGATTAATTCGATCACCTTGTCGAGCGCTTCCAGTAACGGAGCGTCATCCAATAATTGCGAGCCGATATGGCAATCGATGCCCACCACCTTGAGATGGGGCAGCGAAGCGGCGAGCTGGTAAGCTGCCATCGCCTCATCGAAGTCGATGCCAAACTTGTTTTCCTTCAGCCCTGTGGAGATGTAAGGGTGGGTTTTCGCATCAACATTCGGATTGACGCGCAGTGAAACGGGCGCCTGCTTGCCGACATCGCCGGCGACATCATTCAAACGGTGCAGTTCTCCCACCGATTCCACATTGAAACAGAGGATGTCATGCGCCAATGCGAGGCGCATTTCTTCCGCCGACTTCCCAACCCCGGAGAAGATCACTTTGCGCGGATCGCCGCCGGCTGCAATCACTCGCTGCAGTTCGCCGCCGGAAACGATGTCGAACCCGGACCCGAGTCGGCTCAGCAAATTCAATACCGCAAGATTGGAGTTGGACTTGACCGAATAGCACACCAGCGCGCCCGCGTCGCCGCGCCGGTTTTCCGCGCAGGCATTGGCATATGCCGAAAAATTGTCGGTGAATGCGGCCTTTGAGTAGACGTAGGCAGGCGTGCCGAACTGCTGGGCGATGTCACGCAGGGCAACGTTCTCGGCGAACAGTGCGCCGTCTTTATATGTGAAATGTGACATGGTGATCGAGTTACTTGGAGGCTGGTGCAGGATTCTGCGCCGGCGCGGTTTGCGCTGGTTTTTCGGAGGATGCGGCAGGTTGTGGTTTGGCCGGAAGGAACAAGGGACCTTTTTGCCCGCAAGCGCCAAGAACGGCCGTCGACGCCACCATCACTGTCAGCAACGCAAGGCGCTGGAAATCAGATAAGGACTTCACGTTTAGAATCATGGTTGGATAAAACTGAGCGGAGTGTAGCATGACTGAATCTGAATTCCTGGCGTTGGCGGAAGCCGCACTGGCAAGAATTGAAACCACCCTCGAGACTGCGTCGGACAGCGGTGAACTGGATGTGGAATGCAGTCGCAGCGGAAATGTTTTGGAGATCGAGTTTATCGACACCGGTTCGAAGATCATCGTCAACAGTCAGGCGCCGATGAAGGAACTCTGGGTTGCCGCGAAATCGGGCGGTTTTCATTACCGCCATGAAGGCGGGCGGTGGCTCAATACCCGCGATCGAACGGAATTGTTTGCGTCGCTCGCGGCGATGATCAATGAACAGGGAAATGCGAATATCGTGATGAACGATCAGGGCTAAAACACACATAAAAAAGCCGAAGCCTGATATCGGCTTCGGCTTTTTTTCGATCGGATCGATCAGAACAATTCGTTCTTGACTTCGTCTCTTGCTTTTTCTTCCTCCGAGCTCGGGCGCTCGCCCACTCCAAGGCTGCCGACCCCTGCGCCAGGCGGATTTTCAGCGTAATAATAGTCGCCCGCAACCTGTATCACGCCTTCCGGAACAGGGCGTTCCTCGACCGGAGAATCTTTTAATGCTTTTTGCATGTAGCTGATCCAGATCGGTAATGCGAGGCCCCCGCCTGTCTCCTTGTTTCCGAGATTCTTCGGTTGGTCGAAGCCGATCCATGCCACGCCGACGATTTTCGGGCTGTAGCCGGCGAACCAGGCATCAAAGGAATCGTTGGTCGTGCCGGTTTTACCGGCAATGTCCGAACGCTTCAATACCAGGGCCTTGGTGGCAGTGCCGGATTTGACGACGTCTCTCATCATGCTGTCCATCAGGAAGGCATTGCGTTCATCAATGACGCGATGCGCTTCGTTGCCGGCGCGCTCCGGATCGACCTTCGAGAGCACCCGTCCTTCGGAATCGGTCACCTTGGAAATGATGTAGGGATTGACCTTGTATCCTCCATTGGCGAATACCGCATACGCTCCCGCCATTTGCAGCGGTGTGACTGCGCCGGCACCGAGCGCCAGCGTCAGGTAAGCCGGATTCTTTTCTGCATCGAATCCGAAGCGGGTGGCATATTCCTGGCCATACTTTGCGCCGATTTTATGCAGGATACGGATCGACACCATGTTCTTGGACTTGGTCAGGCCCTTTCGCATCGACATCGGTCCATCATATTTGCCGTCATAATTTTTCGGCTCCCATGCCTGCCCGCCGGTCTGTCCGGCATCGAACCGGATCGGCGCATCGTTGATCATGGTCGCGGGCGACAAGCCCTTCTCCAGCGAGGCGGAGTAAATAAAAGGTTTGAACGAGGAACCAGGTTGCCGCCATGCCTGGGTGACATGGTTGAATTTATTGCGATTGAAATCGAAGCCGCCTACCAGAGCGCGAATGGAACCGTCTTCGGTGTTGGCCGCGACGAACGCGGATTCGACAATCGGCATTTGCGTGATTGCCCAGGCATTATTTTCCTGCGTGACGCGAATGACGGCGCCGCGCTTTACCTTGCGGTTTGGCGGCGCCTTGTCGCTCAACAAATTGGCTGCGAAACCAAGGCCCGGCCCGGTGATCGTGATCTCTTCACCGGAAGACAGCACGGCACGCACATTCTTCGGCGATGCCTCCAGCACCACCGCAGCGATCAAATCGTCGCTGTCGGGATGATCGGCAAGCTCCACTTCGATGGCATTGTCTGCTTCCTCCTTCGCTTCCGGAATTTCCATGTAACCTTCCGGACCTCGATAGCCGTGCCGCTTCTCATAGTCCATGACGCCGCGGCGCAGCGCAAGGTAGGCCGCATCCTGATCAGCCTTGGTGATGGTGGTGTAAACGTTCAGCCCACGGGTATAGGTCTCTTCCTTGAACTGGTCGTAGACCAACTGACGCGTCATCTCTGCCACGTACTCCGCATGCACGCCGAATTCGCTGCTGTCGGTCTTGATCTTCAACACCTGGTCGCGTGCCTTCTCGTATTCGCTTTCGTTGAGGTAGCCGAGGTAGAACATCCGTTGAAGGATGTATTGCTGGCGCGCTTTCGCACGCTTCGGGTTGGCGACGGGATTGTAGGCGGATGGCGCCTTCGGCAATCCTGCCAACATGGCTGCTTCAGCGGCAGTAATGTCCTGGAGTTTTTTCCCGAAGTAGATCTGTGCCGCGGACGAGAAGCCGTATGCCCGCTGTCCGAGGTAAATCTGGTTGAGATAAACCTCGAAGATCTGGTCTTTTGACAGGTTTTGCTCGATTTTCCACGCCAGCAGAATTTCGTAAATTTTCCGTTTGAAGGTTTGTTCGCTCGACAGGAAAAAATTTCGTGCTACCTGCTGGGTGATCGTGGATGCGCCTTGCTTCGAGCTGTTGGTGAGATTATGCAGAGCCGCGCGCACGATACCCAGATAATCCACGCCGCCATGGTCATAAAAGCGGTCGTCTTCGATTGCCAGAACCGCTTTCTTCATTACGTCCGGCACATCCTTGATGCGCACCAGGTTCCGTCGTTCCTCGCCGAATTCGCCGATCAGGACGTTATCCGCCGAAAAAATACGCAACGGGATTTTCGGTCGGTAATCCGTCAGAGAATCCAGGGCCGGCAGATTCGGGTATGCCATGGCCAAGGTGAAGCCTAACAACAATATGCCGATCACGCCCAGGCTGAATATACCCCCCACTGTATAAAGCATGACGCGGGTAAGCCTGGAATAAGGACGGGAAGAGACTTTTTTGGTGGACCCGCCAGCGGATTTTTGAGAGGCCATGCTTTAGGAAGTAAGTAAGAGGGAGGGGTTCAACGCATTATAACGGCGCGTGACTGGGCATTGCGATGTTGCAATTAATCAAATAAATCCCCGCGCCGCCGTGGGATTTTGGCAACGCAGTTACAAATTACTTCGTGGAAATTGCTTTACACCATCTGAATCTTATTGCTACGATTTAATGTAACTATGGATATATGTCACCTAAATACTGGTTTTTAAACGACTTTTTCCAATCCGGGCAATTTTTCAGTCCATTCGACAAGTAAATAAGTGGTGCGTTCACGCAATAAACCACATTTTTGGGGGAGTAACCCTTGGCTCTTGATCTAGGCTTTTTAGTTGGGCAAAAGAATCCGCCTCTGGTCGGTCTGGATATCAGTACGTCCGGGGTGAAACTTGTCGAATTATCGGAAGTAGGGAAAAGCGAATTTCGCCTGGAACGATTTGCCGCAGAGCCGCTGCCGCGTGGCGCGGTTGTCGATGGAAATATAGAGAACATCGAACAGGTTTCCGAAGCGGTCCGCCGCGTATGGAAGAAAAGCGGCACGCGGGCCAAGCTGGTCGCGCTGGGGCTTCCACCTGCAGCGGTAATTACCAAAAAAATCATTCTTCCAGGCGGTCTGTCTGAAGATGAACTCGAAGTGCAGGTCGAGAGCGAGGCCAACCAGTATATTCCGTTCGCTTTGGATGAAGTCAGCCTGGATTTCGATGTGATCGGTCCGGCACAGAATTCGCCGGAAGATGTTGAAGTGCTATTGGCTGCGGCGCGCAAGGAAAAGGTCGAGGATCGCGTAGCGGTCGCCGAGGCTGCGGGATTGCGGCCGACGGTCATGGATATCGAATCCTATGCCGCCCGCACCGCCATCGACAGAATCACCGCACAGTTGCCTAAAGCCGGACAAGGCCAGATTGTTGGCCTGTTCCAAATCGGTGCCCAGGTCACGCATGTATCGATGCTGCTTGACGGGCAGGCGATCTACGAGCGCGAACAGCCCTTCGGTGGCAATCAACTCACCCAGGATATCGTAAGGGCATACGGACTATCCTTCGAAGATGCGGAAGCCAAGAAGCGAACCGGCGAGCTGCCTGATGGATATCACCAGGAACTGCTTCAGCCTTTCCTCGAAAATGCGGCCCTCGAAGTCACCCGCGCAATCCAGTTCTTCTTCACCTCTACTCCCTACACCCATATCGACCAGATTTTCCTCGCCGGCGGTTGCGCCAATATTGCCGGCCTGGCTGAACTGGTCGGCGAAAGAAGCAAAATCTCTGTTTCTGTCGTAAGCCCATTTAAGGGCATGCAGTTGGCGTCCAATGTGCGTGAGAAGCAGTTGCGGGCAGAGGCGCCGGCGTATCTAGTGGCATGCGGTCTGGCCATGCGGAGGTTTGGCTGATGATCAGAATCAATCTACTTCCTCACCGAGAGGAGAGGCGGAAGCAGCGTAAGGCGGCATTCGTTCGCA